>NZ_JBAWAC010000655.1:0-5680 GCF_049589095.1 Haladaptatus sp.
AGCAGTTGTGCCTGTTGTGGGTCCTGCTTGCGTAGGAGTTTGTCGATCGCGCGCGCGTGCTCGTCGATGTCGAGAATGGACTCTCGCGCGTCGTTCGCCAACTCCGTCGCCTCCTCGCTGTCGTCCGTGAGCAGGGCGTCCATCGCCTCGTCGATGACGGCCGTCGAATCCTCGTGGAGCGCCTCGTAGCTCTCGATGACTTCATCGTCTATCTCGGGAAGCTGAAGCGTGAGCTGGCCGATTTTGGCGGCGTGGTCGGCGATGCGTTCGAGTTGCCGGGCGCTCGAATGGTAGTCGAAACACACCTCGCGGGACATGCCGAGTTCCTCCGTCGCCTTCGCCGTGCGAAGCGTCGCCCGGAAGATACGCGAGACGACGAACCAGAGGCGGTCAACGTCCTCGTCGCGCTCGATCACGTCGCGGGCGATGTCGTTGTCGTTCTCCGCAAGCGCGGTGACGGCGTCTTCGAGCATCGAGAGGGCGATGAGCCGCATGCGCGTGACCGCGTTGTGGATCGACAGTTCGGAGGAGTCCAGCAAGTCCTGAATTACGACCTTGTTCCCCGTTTCTTCGAGGACTTCCAACCCGACGAGGCTCTGGGTTGCAGCGCTGATCGTACGGCGCTGCTCGGTGGTGATCCGAGTCGCCTCCAGCGTGATGATGTCGAACCCGCTCACGTACATCGTGAACACTGCTCGCCGGAGTTCCTCGTCCTGAAGGTTCGTGATGTCGATCGAGCCTTCCAGCTGCCCGCGTTCGTTCTTCGGCGTGAGCAACAGCGAATCCGATTCGGGGTAGAACTCGACGACGCTCCCTGCCTCGACGTCGTTCTCCGTCGCCCACGACTTCGGAAGCGAAACGGTGTACGTCGAACCGCCGGTAACCTGCACCTTGCGCGTCTCCATACACGGGGAGTGGTTTGGCCGAGACCATAAATCCAACTATATCTATATACTATCTTGAAAATGCGAGTATATCGTCCGAGTCTATGGTTATCGCTCCGACCCTCGTCCGGCGGATGATGATTCCACCGTGTTTAACGAACAAAATTAGAAAATACATACGTAGTACAAATAACGTCTCTCTGCCAAAGCGACGATATTCTACGGCATACGGCAAATGCTGTAGGATTATGATATCGTTCGATGTTCGTAGAACAGTACCAAACAGAGAGCTATATAGAAATAATAGCAACGTATTATTACGTTCTGTCCTTGGATTTGAGTGTATGTCAGGCAAGTCGTCAGGCGGTGTTTCGCGGCGGAAGTTCCTCGCGGCAACGGGAACGACGGGCGCACTCGCGCTTGCGGGATGTAGTAGCCTCGGTGGATCGGGTGGCTCATCCTCCCTCGACGCTGCGGGTTCGTCGTTCGTCGCCCCACTGATGAACAAGTGGGCGGACGAGTACAACAAGAAAAACGACGTCGAGGTCAACTACCGTTCCATCGGATCCGGTGCCGGTGTGAGCAACCTGATGGACAAGACGGTCGTGTTCGCGGGTTCGGACGCGCCGCTCAGCAAGGACCAGTATAAGAAGGTCCAGAAGGAAGGCGGCTGTGTCCACGTACCCGAAAGTCTCGGCGCGATTGCACCCGTGTTCAGCGTCGAGGGCGTGGACAGCCTCAAGATCACCGGTGAAGTCCTCGCCGACATCTTCCTCGGCAACATCACAAAGTGGAACGACTCGAAGCTGAAGAAGCTCAACCCCGACGCCAACCTCCCGAGCGCGAACATCACGGTCGCACACCGTTCGGACGCGTCCGGGACGACGTACGGCTTTACCGGCTATCTCAGTCAGGTTAGCAGCAAGTGGAAGAGCCAAATCGGACAGACCGAAACCCCTAGCTGGCCAGCCGGTGTCGGTGGCAAAGGGAACGAGGGCGTCTCGGCGGCGATGAAGAAGCAGAAGAACGCCATCGGGTACGTCGAACTCACCTACGCCAAGCAGAACGACCTCGACGTCTTCAAGATGAAGAACAAGGCCGGAAAGTTCGTCGAAGCGTCCCCGGAAGGCGTCTCGGCGGCGGCGTCCGGCGCGGCGAACGACCTCCCGAAAGGAACGGACGACTGGTCGGACGTTTCCATCAGTAACGCCCCCGGCGAGAAATCGTGGCCCATCTCGACGTTCACGTACGTCATCATGTACAAGGACTTCGGCAAGGCCTACGAGGACTCCTCGAAGGAGGAGATGAAGAAGACGCTCAAGTTCGTCAAGTGGGCAGTCAACGGCGGCCAGCAGTACGCGCCGAAACTCCACTACCCGAAGCTGCCCAGTCCTGCTGCCAAGCTGGATAATGCGACGCTTAAAAACATGACCTTTAATGGCGACACGGTGCTTTAAGCCGAATTGAGTATTATGTCCGGAACGAACGACGCCGAAACGACGCGGACGGCATTAACCACGGCCGACGAGGGCGTGGCGATGGATTCCGCGTTCCGAACGCTTACGCTTTTGGCCGGTTTGGTCATCGTCGGGATTATCGTCGTCATCCTCGGTTCTCTGTTGCTTCGAGCGATGCCGTCGATAGAACAGTTCGGTGTGGGCTTTCTCACCTCCGCCAGTTGGAACTCGACCAAAGAGCAGTTCGGAGCGCTTCCGTTCATCAGCGGAACGGTGCTCACCAGTTTCATGGCGCTCATTCTCGGCGCGCCAGTGAGTATCGGTATCGCCGTCCTGCTCACCCAGTACACGAAAGGAATCGTCCGGGAGACGTTCGTCTTCCTCGTCGAACTGGTCGCCGCAATCCCGAGCGTAATCTACGGCCTCTGGGGATTGTTGTTCTTCGCGCCCATCGTCGATAAGTACGTCATCCCCGCCATCAACGCGACGCCGCTGGGCGTGCTTCCCATCTTCGGGCAGCAGTCCTACAGCTACAACATGCTGCTCGCGTCGCTCGTCCTGGCACTCATGATAACGCCCATCATCGCATCGTTCAGTCGGGAGTCGCTCATCCGCGTCCCGACGGACCAGCGCGATGCAGGCATCGCACTCGGGTTGACGCGCTGGGAGGTCATCACCGGCGTCGTTCTTCCGTACGCGCGCACGGGAATCATCTCCGCTATCATCCTCGGTCTCGGCCGTGCAATCGGTGAAACCATGGCCGTGACCATGCTCATCGGGAATAAGTATCAGGTGACCGCGGACTTCTTCAGTCCCGGCGCGACGATGAGTTCGCTCCTCGCGAACGAGTTCAACCAGAGTCCGAGCGTACTCCACAACTCGGCGCTGTTCGAAGTCGGCCTGGTGTTGTTCCTCGTCGCGTTCGTCGTAAACAGCTTCGCCCGGCTTGCAATCACCCGTCTCTCACACGAGGGGTCGAGTTAGATGTCCTTCGAAACCACCGGTAAACGACATCGGTACCGGAAGATGAAGGCCCGCGTGATGGTCGGTCTCTGCGTCATCGCGCTCCTGTTGGCCATCGTCCCGCTCGGAGCCGTCCTCTTCATGATCGCCACGAAGGGGCTCTCGATGCTCTCGCTGGAGTTCATCACGACGCTCCCGCAATCCCCGATGGCGGGTGACGGCGGCGGCGGTGTTCAGAACGCGATCATCGGGACCTTCTGGGTCGTCTTGGTCTCCTGTCTGTTCAGCATCCCCATCGGTATCCTCTCGGGAATCTATCTCAACGAATACGGTGACAATCGCATCGGACAGACCGTCCGATTCACCACCGAAGTCCTGTCCGGACTTCCGTCCATCATCGCCGGTGTCGTCGTTTACGGCATCGTCGTCGTCGCCATGGGCGGCGTTACCGCGTTCGCCGGCGGGATCGCACTGAGCCTCCTCGCCATCCCGTGGATAACGGTCGCAACCGAGGACGCACTCGGATTGGTTCCGCAGGCACACCGTGACGCCAGCCTCGCACTCGGCGTGAACCGGACCCACACCACCCTCTGGATCGTGCTGCCGTCCGCGTTGGGCGGCGTCATCACCGGAACGATGCTCGCAGTGGCTCGTGTGGCTGGTGAGACGGCACCGCTGATCTGGACGGCCGGGTTCTCGAAGTTCGAGTTCCACGGCGTGTTCGACCAGACCGCGACGTTGTCGATTCTCATCTACAACTACGCCACCTCGCCGTACGATGCGTGGCACAACGTCGCATGGGGAGCCGCCGTTCTCCTCGTCGGCCTCATCCTCGTGACGAACATCCTCGCACGAGCAATCTGGGCGGTCAAACGGCGTTCAATGGAGGGTAGTCGATAATGTCACAACAGAACCAAGACAGCACGGTATCGGAAGACCAAAACGGGCCTGATCCAAAGAGCGATCAAGACGTATCAATGCGGTCCGTAACCACCGAACGCACCGGCGAGGAAGAGAACCGAGACCTCTCCGAAACGGAGACGAAAATCTCCGTCGAGGACTTGGACGTCTACTACGACGACGATCAAGCGCTCCAGAGCGTGTCGATGGACATCCCGGCCAACAGCGTGACGGCGCTCATCGGTCCGTCCGGCTGTGGGAAATCCACCTTCCTCCGGTGTCTCAACCGGATGAACGACGAGATCGACGCCGCGAGCGTCGAGGGATCGATAGAACTCGACGACGAGGAGATAAACGAGGCCGAGATCGACCTCGTGGAACTCCGCCGCCGCGTCGGGATGGTGTTCCAGCAACCCAACCCGTTCCCGAAATCCATCCGCGAGAACATCACCTACGCGCCGAACAAACACGGCGAGATCAAGACCGGTCTGCTCGACCGCCTGCTCGGCCGTGCGAACACCGAGGAAGCCGAAAAGCTGGTCGAGGACAGCCTCCGCGGTGCCGCGATTTGGGACGAGGTGAACGACCGTCTCGACGAGAGCGCGATGGGTCTCTCCGGCGGTCAACAACAGCGACTCTGTATCGCACGCGCCATCGCCGTCAGTCCGGACGTGATCCTGATGGACGAACCGGCGAGCGCGCTCGACCCCGTCGCCACCTCGAAAATCGAGGACCTCATCACGGACCTCGCGGAGGACTACTCGGTCGTCATCGTCACGCACAACATGCAACAGGCGGCCCGCATCTCCGACCAGACCGCCGTGTTCCTCACCGGCGGCGAACTCGTCGAGTACGACAACACTGACAAAATCTTCGAGAACCCGGAAAGTCAGCGCGTCGAAGATTACATTACGGGTAAGTTCGGATAATAACCTATGCCACGAAACGACTATCAGGCGCAACTCACGGACCTCCGTGAGAACGTCCTCTACATGAGCGAGGTCGTGATGGAACGGCTCCGTCTCGGTCTCAACGCACTGGAACAGAAAGACCCGGAACTCGCCCAGGAGGTCATCGAGGGCGACGACGAGGTGAACGAGCTGTATCTCTCGCTCGAACAGGACTGTATCGACCTGTTCGCGCTCCAACAGCCCGTCGCGAGCGACCTGCGAATGATCGCCGCGTCGTTCAAGATCATCACCGACCTCGAACGCATCGCCGACCTCGCGGTCAACCTCGGCGAGTACACGCTCGAAGCCGACCACGACGTGTTCCCCGAAGTCAACATTCAGGAACTGGGCACCATCACCCTCGACATGCTGGAAGTGACGATGGACGCCTACGCCGAGAACGACTCGCAAGACTGCTACGCCGTCGCCGAGCGCGACGAGGAACTCGACAACCTCTGTGAACGCGCGAGCGCCCTCGTCGTCCGTGACCTCATCGAAACCGAACTCGAAGAGAACACGGAACAGG
>NZ_JBAWAC010000656.1:0-2480 GCF_049589095.1 Haladaptatus sp.
GTAATACGACGGCCGGTCTGCTCGCCGACGGTGCCAGCCGCGTCTACGCCGTCACGAACGACCCCGAGCACGCGACTGCCGTCCGCGAGCGGGTCGATGGCGGTGAAGGAGGATGGACTGACGGCGAGGGGGAAGGGGGACGGTTTGATAGCGAAAGAGGACGGACCGCGGTTTTGGAAGCGGACCTTCGTGCCCTCCCGCTCGAAACCGACTCGGTCGAAATCATCACCGCTCACGGTCTGTTCAACCTCATTGGGCCACCGTCACTCGAAGCGGTGGCGACGGAACTGACACGGGTCGCGGACCTCGGTTGTCACCTCGTGGTCGACGACTACCACCCACCGCCGGACGATGCCGCCGTGCGCGAACTCTTCGCGCTGGAAAACGCCGCGACCGAGTTGGCGACGGGAGAATCGGCACTGACGTTCTATCCGGAGGCGGTCCTCGAACGACTGTTCGCGGGATACGGCTGGGAGTTCGACCGGAAGCGGATCCTACTGGACCCGGTGCCGTGGACCGCGAACCATATCGAGGCCCACGCCACCGCGGCGCTCTCGATGTGTTCTCGACTTCAACCCGAACTCGGCGAGCCTTTGGCTGCGGAAGTAAAACGGGTCGCAACGGCCATCGGCGAGGAATCGACCGGCACGATGTACAGCGTCGCACTGCGATTGCCCGCTTGAACCATCGTGCATCGAAGTCCCCGCTTACTCGACTCAAAAATGGCGAGACGTCCTTTCGTCCCGAATCCCGACTCACTCTCGCACGTCTCGTTCGTATTCGGTCACCCCGGAATCACCGCCCGAACCGACGAACGTGCTTTCGCGGAGCGTCGACTCGATCTCTTCGAGCGACCGGCCTTTCGTTTCCGGGACCCGGAAGTAGACGAACACGAACGCGGCGAGACAACAGATGCCGAGGATCCAGAACGACCACGCCCTGCCGATTCGCTGGATGAGGGAGAGGAACGTCAACGCGACGACGAGGTTCGCTCCCCAGTTGAAGACGCTGGCGACGCCCTCCGCAGTCCCCCGAATCCGGAGCGGATAGATCTCCGAAATCATCAGCCAGAACACGGGTCCGAGGCTGATCGCGTAGAACGCGACGTAGAGGATCATGCTGCCGAGGGTGACGTATCCGACGATACCCGACAGACTCGGGAGATCATATCCCAATCCCAGAATCCCGAGCATGACTGTCATCCCGCCGACGCCGACGAGCAGCAGCGGTCGGCGGCCGATCCGATCGACCAGCAGGATTGCGACCACCGTCAACAGGACGTTGACGATACCGACGCCGACCGTCCCGGCTATCGAGGCGACGTTCCCGAAGCCGATGTTCTTCAGGATCGTCGGCGCGTAGTAGATGATGGTGTTGATGCCGCTTATCTGTTGGAAGACGGCGAGACCGATACCGACCAATAGGGCCGGACGCAACCACGGTTCGAGCAGGTCGGCGAGGTTCCCCTCGCTCTCGATTTCGCTCACCTCGTTGATCTCGTCCATTTCCCCTTCGACGTCGGCGTCGGCACGGATACGCGAGAGTACCTCCCGTGCCTCGTCGTCACGTCCCTTTTCGACGAGCCATCGAGGACTCTCCGGGAGGAAGTACATCCCGATTCCGAGTACGGCCGCGGGCACCGCGCCGAAGGCGAGCATCCAACGCCAGCCGGAAATCCCGGCGAACGTCGGCGCGAATGCGTAACTGACGAGATATGCCAACAGGATTCCGAGCGTGATCGCCAACTGCTGTAGGAATCCGAGCGATCCGCGAATACTGGGTGGTGCCGTTTCCGAGATGTGGAGGGGACCGACGATGGAGGCGACCCCGACGGCGATGCCGACGACGAACCGGAACCCGATGAGCCAAGTGACGCTCGGCGAAAGCCCCATTCCGATGGAACCGGCGAGAAACACCGTTGCACCCGCGATGGTGAGCCGACGGCGACCGAAGCGGTCGGCCAATCCCCCGCCGACCGCCGCGCCGAGCATCGCTCCCACGAGGACTCCGCTGACGACAACCTCTTGCAGAAACGTCGATAGCGCGAACGACTGTTTGATGTAGAGCAGCGCACCGGAGATGATACCGATATCGAACCCGAACAGGAGGCCGTTGAGTGCGGCGATGGCCGCTACGACGTAAACGAAGTTGCTGTATTCCTCTTCCGGACTTCCCAGGATTTCTGTTACGTTCATTTTGATTCTCCCGAGTCCGCGGATTCGGGTCTCATCGTCCGGTCGCACTGTGGATCCTAGCCGATGATCCGGCCGACAGCGCTGCGGAAATATCGATTTGTGACCGAATCGCTTTCGAGATTGCTACTATATCACTGACATACGGCCCTCAAGGTGGTGGTTGCCTGAGAAAGCGTTTATTGTCCCGTGGATCCCGGTGAACCTGGACGAGTACGTATCTCCGAGATGTCGTTTCGGGAACGCTCGACGGGTCGGCCGCTCACGTCTCGAACCATCGAAACGACT
>NZ_JBAWAC010000657.1:0-2499 GCF_049589095.1 Haladaptatus sp.
GTTGGAGACGTTCAACGATTCACCAGCACGTGGGGAGGAGTACGATGCCGTCTCGTCTCTCTCGTGGAACGGGCCGGAGCGCAATCAGGAGGGGACGCTACGACGGGGACAACTACCAAAACTCGACCTTCCGACATATATCAACTACTGGTACTATAACATCAAATGGGATGTCGAACACGAGGGGATGGTTTCGCAACTGTACGCGTCCGACATCTACGGCACCGAAGAGGAGTACATCGAGGAACACTTCCCCTATCTAACCATCGAGCGGGTATTGGAGCGGCGAGGCTGGCAGTTGGACGAGGTACAGCGATTCGAGGACGGGAGCGCGCGCTACGTCTGGACGAAGCCCAATACGCGTGAGTCGGTTTCGGGGTCGGCAAAGCGACTCGTGGAGAAAATGCGGCGCAGGCGAACGGCGTGAGTTCGAATCAGGGACTTACGACACGACCCAGAAACAGCGTCGTGTCCGTCGGTTTGTGGCGGATCAGGAACAAAAACGGCCTATCGACCGTCATCTCGAACGGGTTCGCCGGTGCCCCCGTCGCGACCACCTTGACGGCCGTCGCGGCCGCCGCTTCCGTCCCCTTCTCGTCGACGCCGATGTAGCTCTCGTGGAAGACGTCCCCTATTTGGAGGTCCTCGCTCGTTTTTTCGAGGTTCGCCATGCCGCCGAAATCGGCGTTCGACGAGAACGCGCGCTCCATCCCGAGCGCGGAGAGCGTCGTTCCGAGTTCGAACGACGATTCGACGCTGAACTTGGGAAGCGAAATCGACCCGTGCTCCGTTTCCAACTCGTCCACCATCGTCGTCAGTCCGTCCGCGTCGAGCGAGTCCGTGAACTCCTCGAACGTGCCCTCCTTCGGCAGGACGACGACCATGCCGACTTCGCCGCCGACGTATGGCAGTTCGATGAGTTGATGACCATCGACCGTCGCGTACGGAAACGAACTCGATTGGGACATCATCGGCACCGTCGCTTCCGTGCCGTCGAGCGTGGTGAACGGTTTCTGTTCCGTCCGTTTTTCGGAGAACGTCTCGTCCCACGTCGCTTTGAAGTAGATGGCGTCGGTGAGCACGAGGCGGGTCATCGCGTCGAGCGAACCCTCGGGTAGCAGGTCCGTGATCTTGTCCGCCGTCCGTTCGGCGGCCCAGTTGTTGACGGCGTCCCTCGCCCCGTCGGCATCGTGCTCGAAATCGCAGATGTGCAATCCCGCGCCGTAGTACGTCAGGAGCGTTCCGAGGTAGTCATCGCGCCACGGATAGCCGTCCTGTCCCCAGACCGCGTTCGCCGTCGTCAACTGGAACGGCGTCCCTTCGTCGGAGTCGGCCGTGGACCGCTTCGCCGTGGACTCGATTTCGTCGTCGGTTTTCCCGAACGCGGCGTGAAGCGAGTCGCCGTCGAGCGGGAACTGGAGGGCGTCGTGCATCTCGGTTCGCGTCTCGCCGCGAGCGCCCGCGTAGGTCATCGCCAGCGCGACGGAGACGCTGTACGGGGAGAAAAACTGGTTTTCCCCCGGAGAATCGTCCGCGAGCGACGAGAGCAGGGTCAGTCCGAACGCGGTGTTTCCGCGGGCGAGCGTTCGGATGGCTTTCTCGTCCGTCGAAACGGGATTCGGTTTCTCTGTTCCTGTCACGGTCTTTTCCGGCGTTTCGGTCATTAGTCCTCCTTTCGGGTTCGGTTTTTCCATCGAGAACGAACCGAGACACCCGGGGAGGAGTGCCCCGGCGGCGAGCGCGTTCGCGAGGGCGAGCGTTTGGCGGCGGGTGGGAGCCATACTCGTCGTTTCGTCGTTGCGAGCAAATATGTTCCCAAGGGACAAATAACCGTTTTACTTACTGTTCTTCCCGACGCGCGAAGAACACCTTCGGGTCCATCGTGAGTTTCGTCTCGCCCGCTTCGTTCTGCATTTCGAGGGAGAACGTGACGAGGCCGCGACTCGGGTCGCTCTCCAGCGTACGCTTGTCGGTGACTTCGAGCGTCAGCGAGAGCGTTTCCCCCGGCTTGACCGGAGCGGGCCACGTCACGGATTCGACGCCGGGTGAACCCAGACTCCCGCTGTTCTCGAAGAAGTTGTCCACGAGGATTCGCATCGAGATGGCCGTGCTGTGCCACCCGCTGGCGACGAGTTCGCCGAACATCGACTCCTCGGCGGCGTCCACATCAACGTGGAACTCCTGCGGGTCGTATTGTTCGGCGAACTGAAGGATTTCCTCCTCGGTGACGGTGTAACTGCCGAACGTCTGTCGGTCGCCGACGACGAGATCCTCGAAATCGCGGTCTGACATGGATGGTGGTTTGGGGAGATGGCACAAATAATCGCGGGCTTGGGAAATTTTGGAGGCTCGTCAACACTTGGAGTCTCGCTCCGACTGAAATCGCTACGAAACGGGGTGCTTGATGGTTTGGCGAGTGCAATCGCTGGGAAGACGACCTCGAAAGCCCCCGTCCGCTCACTTCGAACGGACGATTACTTTCTGGGCCGTCATCGTCAC
>NZ_JBAWAC010000658.1:0-5764 GCF_049589095.1 Haladaptatus sp.
GGGAACGTTGAAACGATGACGACGGAAGCCGACGCGTTGCTGGACGACATCGACGACAGAGTGTCGGAGGTGCGCGCTCAGTTGGAAGACAGCCCCGAGGACGTCGAAACGGCGGAGCGCTCGCCATCGACGGACGGTCCCAAAAGTGAAACCGATACCGCAGCGGTGACCGAGTTAGAGCGTGAAATCGAAGAAACGCAGGCCGTCGTGGAAGCCAAACGCGCACGAATCGTGGCGTTTCGAGAGTTAGCGGACGGCTACGGGTCCCTCGCCGATGACCTCCGCTCCGAGGTGGACGACGGACGCGAAGCGTTGGACCGTGTCGTCCGGTTCGAGGCCGACACGGACGCGCCGGTGTACTTCGACGACCGGCAGACGGTGTACGAGGCCACCACGTCGGAGGAATCGGGGGAAGAGTAACCGCCCGTGGTCACGTGAACTGTTTTCGGTGCGAGAGAGTCGTCGAACGGATGAATTCTCTCGCGGATTTTATATTTATTTTGAGTACCTAATAGAAGGATAAAAGCGGGTGGGCGAACAAAGATGATGCAATGTCGCTACATGACCAACGGCAATACAATGGCTATTTTCCAAGTCGGCAACACAAGTACGTAGCGATCGCCATGTTCACCGTCGTTGGATTTTGGGGCTACTGGACATTTGTGCGCGGCGTCGTCTTCGCAACGATGTATGTCGTTGCGTTCGGTTTGTTCGGGATTTTGTTCGTACTACTTTGGGAGTGATCGACGGCAGTCGCGCCGAGCGGAACGCGAGTCCCCCAACGCGTCGAATAACCACCCTCTCAGGCGACTTCGGTCCGGATTTTTCCGTCCTCCAACCGAACGACCGTGTCGAACCGCGGTTGCAGTTGCATGTCGTGGCTGATGACCACGAGCGCGGTTTCGGCCGTTTCCTGCAGTCGGAACAATAGATCGAGCACCTGCGTGGTCGTGTCGGGGTCAAGTTGGCCGGTCGGTTCGTCGGCAAGCACGATGGCGGGGCGGTTCGCCAGCGCGCGGGCGATGGCGACGCGCTGTTTTTCCCCGCCCGAGAGCGTCGCGGGATACTGGTCCGCGCGGTCCTCGATCTCAAGTCTGGAAAAGAGCGTTTCGAGCCACTCCTCGTCCCGCGTTCCGGTGTGGTCCTGCGGGAGGGCGGCGTTCTCCCACGCGGTCAAATCCTCGATGAGCTGAAAGTCCTGGAAGATGAAGCCGAGCGTCTCACGGCGCAACTTGGCGCGCTTTCGTTCGGGGAGTTCGGCGGTGTCCTCGCCGCGGATGCTGACCGTCCCGCTCGTCGGCGTGTCGAGCAGGCCGAGTACGTTGAACAGCGTCGTCTTCCCCGCCCCGCTCGGTCCCTGTACGAGGAGTTGGGCGTCCGTCGGAATCGAGAGCGACACGTCCTCGATAACGTCCCGTCCCCCCCGAACGACACGGACTGAATCCGCGTCCAGCACGGTTTCGGTCATGGTATCACCCCTACAATCGTTCCCCCCTACTTTCTTCCGGTTCGATTGGGGTCGTTCCGCGCTGAACCGCCGTCGGTTCGGAGACGAGGTAGGGCATCGCCGCGATGAGGACGCTCAGACACATCAACACCAGCGCGCTCCCGGCCGCGAGCAGGAGAATCGGGAGCGGAATCTGCGGCGAGAGTCGAACGCCGAAGACGGTGAACAACCCGGCGACGGCGAGGAGTCGTAACGTCAACAGCGCGGCGATGATGGCGACGATGATGGCCGGAATCGAGAGACGACAAGCGTCGGTAAGCAGGATTCGAACCAACCGCAACCGGTTCGCGCCAGTCGCTCGATAGACGCCGACGGCGCGGCGGCGCGCGTGGACGGCCTGCGCGAACGTCGCCGTCGTCCCGCCGACCGCGGTCAATCCGGCCAGCACGACCATCACCACCAAGAGGAGGTTGAAGTTCCCGAACACGCCACGGACTGCCCCGCCGATCCCGGATCCGCTGGAGTAGTCGGTGTTTCGGGCGAGCGTCGAGAACGTCCGACTATCGCCGTGGACGGTGAACGAATCCGTCGCGATCGTTCGGCCGTCGGTGACCACTCGAACCGAGTAGTTACCCGGCGACAACATATCGTTCGTGCCGGATGCGGCCGTTCCGGAAGCGTCGGCGGTTCCCCCGAGTTGCCTCGTCGTGACGACCGACTCGTAGGGTGGAATCGAAACCTCCCGCGTCACCGTGGTCGTCGGCGTGACGAACGAGATGTTTCGCGTAATCGGTTGACTCCACGGATTGAACAGGACGATATTCGCGGTCGGGTGTGACATGGTGCTCACGTCCGTCGAGGTGACGTCGACGGTTCCCATCGGCGAACGTGCCGCACCCGAAGCGACGGTAATCGACGACCTGTTCACCCGATTCCCCTTCTCGACGGTCAGATTGTAGGTGCCTTCCCGACCCGGCAGATGGACGAGCGCGATACCTTCCTCGTTCGTCGTCGTGGTTCGGTCCCCGATTCGAACCGTCGCGCCCGAGACGTTCGCACCGCTTTCCGTTCGAACAGGTACCGCCATCGTTCCGTTTGGCGGTGCCTGTGACGGCAGGGAAGGAACCGCCAATGGAGAATGACGGTACACGTCCACGGACTGCGTGTACGAACCGACTCGAAGCATCCGACTTCCGACCGTCGAGGCCGAGACGTTCATCCGCACCGTACGCTCCTCGCCGCCGCCGAGCGTGACGGTTCGGGATTTCGAGGTGGAACCGAATCTGGCCGTCAGTGTCCGGGTTTGTGCCGTCGAACGGGCGTTCCTGATATCGATTCTGATCGGTATTCGATGTCCACGAATGGCGGAATTGGGAGCGGAAACGCTGCTGACGATGATGTCGGGGGAGTCCGATTGGGACCGCGAGAGACGTGAACCCTCTCCCTTCGTCCGGATGAACTGGACGGTTCCGGGGTCCGTCGAGAGGTCGTGTGCGGTCGAGAGCGGCACGATCAGTTGGTCGTCCCCTATCCCGTCCGCCGTGAACTCCCCGGTTATCGTGACCTGCGTGAACGCGGGCGAGGACGCACCGCCGAGGGTGACCGAGTCACCGACACCGAGACCCAACGTTCGCGCGAGGTCGCGGCCGATGACGGCTTCGTACTTGTGTTTCGGTGGACGACCCGCGACGAGGGTCGCGTCCGACACCGCCGCGAACGAACGCCAGTCCGCCCCGCGTGCCAAATACGGTTGCCCGTTCCGGACCTGAACGACGATGATTTCGGGACTGGCCTTCACGCCTTGGTTCCGAAGCAAGTCCGCGTATCCGGCGTCGATCCTGCTCGCCATCGGGTACGGTGCGCCGGGTTCGGTGATCGTCCCGCCAGACGTCTTCGCGAGCGGCGCGAGGACGCCCACCAGCGACCCGACGAGGAGGACGACGAGGACGAAGATGGTGAGTATCGTCGCCGCCGGAACGACCGCCCGCCAGCGGAGGACGGTCGTATCGACCAGCGTTCGCAATCGCTGCATCGGCCGTTTACCGGTTCGTTTCGGCTTCGAAACCGGAGTGTACGCCTGTTTGAGTCGGGACGGGGGCGTGATCGTCGCCGGGCGAACCGCGAGAACGCCCGCGCCGGTACCGGCGAACAACAGGACGGCGAGACCCGGAACGATGATGCGGAGCACGGCCGGACTCACCGTCGGTGCGAGCGAAATCCGGAGGCCGACGATGATCGCGGCGTTGACGACGGCGCTCGTGACGATGACGCCGAGCGCGTAGCCGAGCGCGATTCCGACCACCGTGAGCAAGCCTGCACGGACGCCGAAGGTCACCAGCAGTCTTCGCGGCGTTCCTCCCGTCGCACGGACGACTTCGATGGCGTCCAGTCGGTCGCGAACGCTCATTCGGGTGACGTTGTAGACGACCACGAGGACGAGGACGCCGCCGCCGAGGACGGCCAACCCCAACAGGGAAACCACGCCCTGCATTCCGGCGATGAAGTACCGATAGAGTCCGGGCGTGATGATCCTCGTTCCCGAACGAAGCCGATCCCCCCCGTTCGACGCGGACGTCGTGTGGACGACGTACGCGTCCGTCGTTCCCAACGACCGGACCGTGGCTGGCTTGCCGATGTACCACGAGCGCGGGAAGACGGACTTTTCGGTCGAAGTCGGGGCGACCGAAACGGTCTCGGTGTGATTGGTTCCGACGAAGCGTTGCTGTGTCCAGCCTCCGACCGGACCGGCGAACGTCGCGTTCGACGGTGGCTGTGGAAACCGCGCTTCCCGCCACGAGACGGAGACCTTTTTCAGAACGGTCGGCGCGTCCGGTGGCACGCCGACGACGTACTCGGTCGTCCCGTTCCGCTTCACGGCGGCGACCGGGAGGACGATGTCGTCGTTCGTGGCCACGGAATCCGCCGCGGCAACCGAATCGTAGTGGGTGACATCCATCGAGTCGTTGAACCCCGACGAAATCGCCGAGGTCTGGGTGTTCGCGGCGACCAGCAACAGCGTCGTCCCGACGAGAAAGGCAGTCGCTACCGCGATGATGACGATGGTCAGTCTGTCACGACGTGACCACTGCGTACAGAGTTTCCACCGATACCCCATTCGAAACCCGTCGTTCGTGGTGTTATCCTGAGCGCAAAGGGTATTGGCCGCCTACGAATCGGAAACGGGTTCGTATCGATCCGTCGTCCGCGTCAGCCCTCGACAACTGATGTATCAACGAGTGTTTTACGTGGTTCTCACCGATTGTGTGGTATGGACACCGGCGAACTCAAAGCGGTCCTCGAAAGTGCGGGGTTGTCCCAGTATCAGGCGAACGCGTACGTGACCCTCCTCGAACACGGGTCGGCGTCCGCCAGCGACCTCGCCGACGCCAGCGGCGTTCCGGGACCGCGAATCTACGACGTGCTGCGGGATTTGGAGGACGAGGGGTACGTGGTAACCTACGAGCAGGATAGACTGTATGCACGGGCGACCGACCCGGAAGAGGCGCTTTCGGGATTACGGGCGCAAATCAACCAGTACGAAACCGCCGCCGATGAGATCCAGCATCGATGGCAGGAACCGGACTCGAACGACCACGAGATCACGCTCATCCGGCGATTTCGAACGGTGTTGGACCGCGCTCGTGCCGACATCGAGACCGCCGAGCGGCATGTCCAACTCGCCGTCGCGCCGGAGCAGTTCCTCGAACTGCGGCCGCTCCTCGCCGACGCCCACGACCGTGGCGTCTACATCCAAATCTCGCTCTACGTTCCGCCGGACAAGGACCTGCCGTTCGAGAAATCGGCCTTCGAGGGAACGTGCACCGAGGCGCGACGCCGCGAACTCCAGAACGCGTTTTTCCTGCTGACCGACCGGACGCGACTCTGCTTTGCGCCACACGTCGATTCGTCGCGGGAGTACGGGGTGCTCGCCCAGGACCGGGACACGGCGTACGTGTTTCACTGGTTCTTCCTGACGTGCCTGTGGGAAGTGTACCCTCCCATCCACGTCGACCGTGACGACACGCCGCCGTTCGTCTTCGTGGCGATACGCGAATGCATCCGGTTCATCGAACCGTTGCTGTCCGATGGTGCCACGATTGCCGCCAGTGTTGAAGGTTACCACACCGGGTCGGGTCGGGAACGAACCCTTTCGGGGACGATTACGGGCGTCGATATTACAGGTGAAGGCGACCGCGATGGTCCGATAACGCTCGCCCAACTGGCGGGCCGGGCGTCGTTCGTCCTCGAAACCGACGAGGGTAGCTTCACCATCGGCGGCGAAGGGGCGGTGATCGAGGATATCGGTGCGGATCGAAT
>NZ_JBAWAC010000659.1:0-1713 GCF_049589095.1 Haladaptatus sp.
TGGAACGGGTGAGCCTCCACCCGCTCTTCGGTGCCGACACCGCGCCGGGAAACGTCGCGGTCGTGACCGACGAATCCGGGTCGGTCACCGACACCCTCCTCGCGGCCATCGACTCCCGCGGAAACACGCTGGTCGAGACGACGGCGGCGGAACACGACGACGCGATGACGACGGTGCAGGCGGGGACGCACGCGGCCATCCTCGCGTTCGCGCTGTCGGCGAATTCGGTGCCCGAAGGTCTTCGGACCCCCGTCTACGACGAGTTGTCAGCACTGGCGGACCACGTCACCGACGGGGAATCGCGCGTCTACGCCGACATTCAGGCCAGCTTCGACGGCGCGACGGACGTGGCGAACGCCGCCAAGCGACTGGCCGACGCCGACCCGACCGAGCTCGAGCGCCTGTATCGGGAAGCGGCGAAGCTCCGTGAAAAGGAAACGAACCGAGGGAACGAAACGGAGGGAGACCGATGAATCCAGAACAGCGCGAGCAGGTGCTCTCGAACGCCAAGTACCTCCAAGACGTGCGACCCGTGGACCCAGAGGAGATCGCGGAGTACGTCGAAGGCACGCCCCATCCGGCGGTCGTCCGGCAGGTGCTCCGCGAGGAGTTGGGACCGCTCGGGTTCGTGGAGCGCGAGGACGGCACCTTCGAACCCGCCTCGGACGACCCGGTTCGTCCGGAGTTTCGTGGCGTCGAATCGTTCCCCGAGACGTACGGCAGAAAACTGGAAGACCTGTTGGTCGCGGAGTTCGGCGCGGGCTGGCCGGACGGTGAGTCGGGCGACGAACTGCGCCGAACGATTCAGCGCCTCAAGGAGGACTACTTCGCGCAAAACCCGGTCGAGTACGACTATCGCGTGGCGCTCGGCTACGCCATCTACCACCTGCCGGACTACTACGCCGTGGTGCAGTACGTCCTCTCGGAGCTCGCGGGACGGGGTTTGCTCCCCGGAAAACTGCGCGTGCTCGACGTCGGCGCTGGCGTCGGCGGTCCGGCGCTCGGCCTGCACGATTTCCTCCCGTCCGAGACGTTCGTGGAGTACCACGCCGTCGAACCGAGCGAGGCCGCCGAGGTCCTCTCGGCGATGCTGGAGGAGACGGGGGAGAACTTCCACCCGACGGTGCACCGCGAGACGGCGGAAGCGTTCGAACCCCCGGAAGGGAACTTCGACCTCGTCCTGTTCGGTAACGTGCTGAGCGAACTCGACGACCCGGAAGCCGTCGTCCGGAAGTATCTCGATTTCCTCGCGCCGGAGGGGTCGATGGTCGCCATCGCTCCGGCGGACAAGAACGCCAGTATCGGCCTCCGGGAGGTCGAACGAAGCGTTTCCGACCGAACGACGGTGTTCTCACCGACGCTGCGCCTGTGGCCCGGCGAGGAACCGAGCGACGACTGCTGGTCGTTCGACGTAAAAACCGAGTTGGCGGTACCGCCGTTCCAACGACGGCTGGACGGCGGAAGCAGCGGAAGTGGGACGGAGGACGAATCGGTGAACACGGCGGATACGGCGAGTACGACGGACGGAACGACCACGACGGCCCCGACGGACGCCTCGAACCGGGACGGCATCGACGCCAGCGAGTACGAGTTCGACGCGGACTCGGACGACGACACGGATTCGGGCGCTGCCGACACGGATTCGCGCGGCATCGATGCGAGCGGGTACGACTTGGACGGGAGCGAGAGCGACGGCGACGGGTCGAAAAGCGG
>NZ_JBAWAC010000660.1:0-12973 GCF_049589095.1 Haladaptatus sp.
AAAGCATGACATGATTCCCGTTACAAAATTAGGGGTGTAATGGGCTGTAATGGATGGACGGGAAAACGGGTACAGCAGTAGAGAAGGAAGTGGATACGGCCGTCGAAAACGATCCAATTCGATCAACTACGGAGATGTTTCTTTCACAATCAGTCGGTAGCCGATGTCGATCAGCGGTAACTATCGAAGTAATTTGTTATCAAAATATATAGTAAACAGTAAATTTTTCATCGATCGATCATAGGATGCTGTTTGGAATATCGGAGTACTGTGGTGGTATCCGACACGGAGCGGATCGTGATGTGTGTTCCGACAGGTCATCGTCACGACATTTCTGGAGGATCGTTCCGGCGTGACTGCAGTCGATTCAGCGATCGGTCGGGACCGGATTCTCCGCTCTCGGATACAATCCCTTTCAGATCGGAACGTATCCCACGCAGGAACGGTGTTGGCAAGGAACGGGATTTACATCATACGTATTACTTTTCGGTCGAACGTTCGTCGAACTGATTTACCAAGTAGGAAAACAAGAAAGATAGACGTCCAGAAGCTACCTCGACGTTCGTCGATATCACTACCACCGGGATGTGTATCGGGTGCCGCCCGCCGGTTACGTTCGCTGCCAATAGTACCATACGGTAGCTTCCCGTACCCGGTGATGAGATGACTTCAAGACAAGCGGAGACGACGTGGACCGGCGGCAAGGACGGCAGCGGCGACTTCGAGACCGAGAGCGGACAGATAGAGGGGACGTTCAAGTTCCCCACGCGTTTCGAGGACGAGGTGGGAACGAACCCCGAAGAACTCATCGGCGCGGCCCACTCGGGCTGTTTCTCGATGCAGCTGACGGCGCTCCTCGAAGGCGAGGGGTACACGCCAGACAGCCTCGATACCGAGGCGGACGTTCACCTCGAAAGCGCCGACGGCGGCGGGTTCGAAATACCGCGCATCGACCTGACGCTGGAGGCCGAAATTCCGGACATCGACGAGGCGACGTTTGACGACATCGCCACGGAAGCGAAGGAAACCTGCCCGGTCTCGAAGGCGCTGGCAGGGCCGGAGATCACGCTCGACGCGACGCTGAAGTAATTCGCTCCCCCAAATCGCTTATTTTTCGGCCGGAGACGGTTCCGTGACTGTGCAGAACGCATCTCCTTCCATGAGCCGTCGTTGTGTTCGGGAGACGGTCACCGACCGCACGGTTTCCGCTTCGGCATCGACCGAGACCGTCATCGTCCCGCGTGGATGGCCGAGCGTCACGTCGGTATCGCTCACCGCCGCTGCTTCGTTCGGAATCGTGCCGGGGAGCAGTGCCGCGGCCGCCGTACACGCCGCCCCGGTCACGGCGTAGATCGGGTGGAGGTACTGCATGCTCATGATGCGTGTCGTGAGGTCGAGTCCGCGCGCCTCCACGATTCCGTTTTTCGTGTCGTACGTTTGCGGTTCGGAGACGAACGCGAGTTTCGGGTAGCCGGGCGATTCCGCCGCCGCGTCGGCCGGGTCGTCCACGAGGCCGAGTTCCGCACAGACGTGCGCCCGGATCCGCTCGATCCGTTCGAGGAGTTCGTCATCGGTGTCGATTCGCTTCGGCCCTTCCGTCCCGTCGAGGCCGAGGTCACGCGCCCGTACGAACGCGACGGGCGTCGTCACGTCGAGTACCGTCGCTTCGATGTCCTCGAACGGGGTTTCGAGTGTGATCGTCGGTCCACCGAGCGGGAACAGCGACCCGGTTTTCGATCCGTCGGGGTCGAGGAACGTCGTATCGACCCGTGCACCGGTTCCGGGGACGCCCTCGATGGAGAACTCCCCGGTCGAAACGGCACGCGACCCGTCCACCGGGAACGACTGTTCGAGGAACGTCCCCGTGTTCGTGTTGTAGAGCGAGAGCGACACGCGGCCGTCCTCGTCCGGTTCAGCGTGAATCAGTCCCTCGTCGTAGGCGAACGGCCCGATTCCGGTGGTCATGTTGCCGCAGTTGCCGCCGTAGTCGATGAGTGGTTCCGTGACGCCGACCTGTCCGAAGGTGTAATCCACGTCCACGTCGGGTCGCGAACTCGGCGAGACGATCATCAGCTTGGATGTCGTCGATGTCGCACCGCCGAGTCCGTCCACCTGCCGTGGCTCGTGGCTCCCGAACAGGGAGAGGATCGCCTCGTCGTGGTTCTCCGCCGGAAGTTCGCCGCCGGAGATGAGGACGCCTTTGCTCGTACCGCCCCGTACTAACGCACAGTGAATTGTCTCTTGCTGCATTATTTTCTATCCGTCAAAGGGTGAGTTGGTGTGGTGTTACTGGCTGGTTGCCCGCCGTTGCAGTTGCTCGAACAGCGGTCGCACGTACGGCCCGACGATGACGAGAACGGTCATCAGAACGAGCGCGATGCGGAGCGGATTGGCGACGAAGATGTCGAAACTCCCGCCGCTCAGTTGGAGCGACCGATACAGGTTCTCCTCGGCAATCGGCCCGAGGATGAGTCCCAAGAGGAACGCCACGAGCGAGTAGTCGTAGGCGTCCATGAGATACCCGACGAACCCCATCACGAGCACCACGAACACGTCGATGTAGTTCGAGTGAAGCGAGTAGGCCCCCAGAATCGAGAGGCAGATGATGACCGGGATTATCAGATCCGTGTTGACCGTCGTGATGTACCCCGCCCATCGGACGACGAGCAGGCCGAAGACGATGATGACGACGCTACAGATGACGAGCGTCGCGAAGATGGAGTACGTGAGCCCGATCTGTTGGTCGAACAGCGCCGGTCCGGGGCGCACTCCGTGAAGCATGAGCGCGCCGATGAGCACCGCGGTCGTCGTACTGCCCGGAATCCCGAACGTCAGCGTCGGTATCAACGCGCCGCTGACCGTCGCGTTGTTCGCGGACTCCGTCGCGACGACGCCCTCCTCGGCACCGCTGCCGAACTCGTCCGGATTCTTGCTCGACCGCTTCGCCTCCCCGTAGGCGATGAACGTCGAGACAGACCCGCCGGAACCGGGAATCGCCCCGACCAACAGGCCGATACTGGACGATTTGAGCAGGGTGACCGGTTTCGAGAGGACCTGCCTCACGCCGGACATCACGCTGCCGCTCACGTCCACGTCGCCGTCGCGGGAGATGCTCCCGTCGCGAAGGCTCAGTCGAAGCATTTCGGAGATGGCGAAGATACCGATGAGCGCGGCGACGAAGTTGACGCCGTCGTACAGCCCGAGCATGCCGAACGTGTAGCGCTCCGAAATCGACATCGGCGCGACGCCGACGGTGGCGATGAGCGCGCCGAACCCGCCCGCCATCACGTCCTTCAGGAACGAACCGTCCGAGACGACGATGATGAGCGACAGGCCGAAGAGGGCGATGAGGAAGTACTCCGGCGTGCCGAACATCAGTACCAGCGACACCATCACCGGCATCAGCAGGATGATGACGATGGAGCCGAAGAGGTCGCCCAATCCCGACGAGAGCGCCGATATCGTCAACGCGTCGATGGCACGACCCTGTTTCGTCATCGGATAGCCTTCGAGCGTCGTCGCGGCGGCAGACGAGTCGCCGGGGACGTTGAACAGGATCGAGGAGATGCTGCCGCCGTACATCACGCCGTTGTAGATCCCCATCAGGAAGATGATGGCGGTCGTACTCGGCATTCCCAGCGTGAACGGCATCGTGATCGCGACGGTGAGCGCACCGCCGACACCCGGCAGTGCCCCGCCGATGATGCCGATGAGGACGCCGAGCAGGACGAGCCCGATGTTCGGCCACGAGAGCACGATCTTCGTCGCGTGGACGAGAACCCCGAGATCCGCCATCAGAATCCCCCCGTCATGAGGTCGAGGTTCATTATGGTCATGAAGCCGTAGGCGACGGCGGTCATGACGACCGTAAGCAGGGCCGTACGCCAGAGCGGTTGTCGCTTGTACAGCAGGTACAGGAAGACGAACGGCGGCGTGGGCCAGAACAACCCGACGAAGAAGCCGACGAGGACGTAGCCGATGACGAGGACGCCGAGGATGAGCATGGATTCGAGCGTTGTTTCACCCTCGTCCTCTTCCTCGGATTCGTCGTGGCCGCCGCTCAGGACGACCGCTTCGCTGCGCTCCACCCCGATGTCCAACTGCGTCACCGCCAATCGAAGCGCGCCCGCGACGAGCACCGTCCCCGCGGTTAGTCGAGGGAAGAGTTGTGCGGACGACGAGAACTGTCCGGCGGTCACGAACATGTATCCGGCGACGACGATGAGGAACCAGAAGAACACCGGTCCGCCGTCGATCTCCCGAAGGAACTCCGCGACTGGCGTTGCCGGGTTGCGTTCGAAGGTTCCCGGTTGTTCCTCGTTGCTCATGATCGGATGTACCCGTCCGCCGATTCGGCCGCTATCTTGCCGTACACCGCCGCGTTCGTCTGTGCGGTCCCGCCCGGATAGTTGTCGTAGAACAACCCGCCGGTGCTGTTTCCGGCGGCGAACAGGCCAGGAATCGTCGTATCACGGGTGTCGATGACGGACGCGTCGGTGTCGGTCTTCACGCCGCCGAAGCTGAACGTGATGCCGCCGGTTACGGCGTAGGCGTAGTACGGCGGTTCGTCTATCGGAATCGCCCAGTTCGACTTTTCGAGCGTCAGGCCGTCCGTGTGGTTGCCGTCCAACACGTTCGGTTCGAACTCGTCCGGGTTACACGCGTCGTTGAACGCTCGAATCGTCTCGGCTCCGGCCGCGGGGTCGCCACAGCCGATTTCCGCGAGCAGTTCCTCGAAGTCGTCGGCTCGAACCGGGTCGGACGGACCGGTCGCCCGCACCATGTCGTGGGCCTTCGAGTCGAGGACGATGTAGCCGACGTGGTTCGGTTGCTCGAAGATTTTCCGGCCGAACTTGGCGTAGGTGTGTGCCCTGGCATCCTCGCCTTCGTCCACGAAGCGTTCGCCGTCGTCGTTGAGGATGACGCCGTACTGGTAGCCATCGACGCGGTTCGCGCCGCCTTCGACGTCCGGCGACGCCGCGTCGATGAGCGCCATGTGTGCGCCGCCCCACTGTCCGACGAGGTTCGCGCCCGCCGACTCGGCCATCATCAGCGCCTCCCCGGTGTTGTACCGACTGCCGCGGACGTTCATCTCGTCGTAGCCGGGACCGTAGTAGCGGACCCGTTTCTCGTCGTTGGAGCCGTAATCGCCCGCAGCGAGGATGACCGCGTCAACGTCGAACTTGACCTGTCCGTCCGGCGTCCGTGCGCCGATGCCGTCGATTTCGCCGGTCGGTGCGCGGTGGAGGGCTGCTGCCTCCGTCTCGAACCAGAACTCCGCACCAGCGTCCTCGGCGGCGGCGGTGAGCGTTTCGACGTACTCCTCGCCGTCGAACCACGTTCGGGCGGCGGTGTACCCCACCGCGAGCGGTTCCATTTGCCAATCGACGCCCGCCGCGGTCAGCCACTCGACGGTATCTCCGGCGTTCTCGACGAGGGTGGTGGTCAACGCCTCGTCGGCTTTCCCGCTCGTCTGGTTCATGATGTCGTCGTAGAAATCCCCCTCCGTATAGTTATCCACGGCGAACTCGTAGCCGTACTCTTCGAGGTCGGTACCGACCGACGGCACGCGGAAGGATTCGCTAAAGCGGGTGTGGCCACCCTGTCGTTCCTCGGGTGCTTTTTCCAGCACCGCGACCGAACGTCCGAGTTCCGCAACCCGAAGCCCGGCGACGAGTCCGGCAGTTCCGCTCCCCACCACGGCGACATCGTAATCGTGTGTCTCAGAATATTCCAAATCCATATCTCTGTGTTAGTTATTCGCTCGCGATTTTCTGCAGGTCTACTTTCTTCGGGATCGTTTCGATGGAGTCGTTGAGGGCCTTCTTCGCCTTCTCGTGGCCGCCGTACTCCACGATGTTCCCGGTCTTCTTCGACCACTGCTGAACCGAGTCGTGTTTCAGCGCCGATTTCACGGCCTTTTCGACCTTGTCGCGCTTTTTCGTGTCCGTCCCCTTCGGAAGGAACATACAGCGGGTGAGTTGGCCGATGTAGTCGATGCTCGGCAACCCCTCGTCCGAGGGGGACGGCGCGTCTTCGAACACGCTACTTCCCTCGCTCGAAAGGATGGCGATGGGATCCAACTTGCCGGAATCGACGGCGCTCATCGCCGCCGTGTCCGTCGTCGCCACGACCGGAACCTCGCCCGAGATGGCCGCTTTGATCGCCGGGCCACCGCCGTCGTAGCCGATGTACCGGTTGTACTTCAGATCGTACTCCGATTTCATCACGTTCGCCGCGACGTGGACGATGCCGCCGCGAGCGAGACCGGCGAACTTCGAGAGGTCGCCGCTCCGGTACCGCTTCGCCAAGTCCTTCATCCCCTCGATCTCGAGCTCCGGACGAGCGAAGACGGCGTACGGCGTCCGGGCGTACGTCGCCACCGGGACGAGGTTCGTGATGTCCCAACTCGGCTCGTGGACGAGGTAAGATATCGGCGTCGACGGTGGGTTGAAGCCGCCGAACGTGTAGCCGTCTGATTTCGATTTCAGCAGTTCGCCGGTACCCTTCAGCGACGCCGCCCCGGGGACGTTCTCGATGGCGACGCTGACGTCGAGTTCGTTGCCGATTTCGGGGACGACCTTGCGTGCGTAGGTGTCCGTTCCGCCGCCCTGACTGAACGGGACGATGTAGTGCATATCCTCGCTCGGGTACGAGCCACCACTGCTACCAGTGCATCCTGCCAGGAGGGCACTACTCGCTGCCGCTCCCGCCAAGAAGTTCCGCCGTGAGATGGGGTGCTTGTTACCAGTCATCAACAGGCACGGCAATCCCGAACTAATATTTAATAATTACGTTCTACCACCCAAGGCGTCGGCGAAATGGGAGTTCGAATATCGTAAACGACGATCCGTTCCGGTTACTGATATTTGAGATCCAGTTCGATTTCGTTCGTGACGCCGAGGACGAGGTTGGGTATCTCGTCCTCGAACCACTCGCCCGTCAAGCGGTGTGCGGGACCGGAAAAACTGATCGCCCCGATGGCCTCGTCTCCGTCGATCTGTATCGGCGCGCCGACCGCGCGAAGGCCGTCGATGGATTCCTGTTCGCTCGTCGCGTACCCGACGTCCCGAACGGATCGGAGTTCCTCGAACAGTGCCTCGCGGGTCGTCACCGTCTTCTGGGTGTAGACAGGCAGTCCCCAACGGTCGAGGATGGCATCGACGCGTTCCTCCGGGAGGGTGGCGAGTATCGCCTTGCCCGCCGAGCTCGCGTGGAGGTGAATCTTCTTTCCGATGTGTGCATCGACGTGAACCGCGTTCTCCCCGATGGACGTGTGAATGTAGTAGCCACGGCCGTTTTCCTCGACGATGAACTGGACACGCTCGCCCGTCTGCTCGGCCAGGTCGTCCAATTTTCCGATGATGAAGTCGTACTCGCGTTTTCGTTTGCGAGCGTGGCCGCCCTTGTTCAGAAACTCTAGCCCGACGTGATACGTCCCGTCTTCGAAGGTGAGGTAGCCGCGGTTTTCGAGGGTTTTCACGTAGCCATGAATCGTGCTCTGTGCGAGGTCGAACTTCCGAGCGAGTTCCCCGATGTCCGCTCCGTCTAGCCGTTGAATCGCGTCGACGATATCGACGGCGGTCTCGACGGTCTTCAGCGGACGACTCGGGGGGGAATCACCCACCATGGAGAATAGCTACCAAGGGTGACTATTTACGTTTTGTGAATCGACCAATATCGCGTCGAGGAGTATCCGTTCACGGACGAACACGCGAAAAGCGACGAAAATCGCGCGGTCATCGGTTCACGATGTGTGACGACACGAGGTTCCGTTTGTCACGGCATATACGTGTATTATCCCCTATTATCAATATATTCACTCGATACGGTTGAGGACTGTGGGAAATTGACCCAGTTACGGAGGACGGCAATCAAAAATCCGTTACAGATACCGAACGGAGTTACTAGGAATAATTCCATAAAATATGATTTGCAAATAATTCCCCAAGTAATTTTTGCAATCAAAATATCTAAATTAAGAATTTTATATTTGGGTTTATGGCGCGCGCGCCACCGCGCAGGTCGGATGAAGATGGCAGACTGACCGAATCCTCTCCTGACACATATATTTTCATTGAGTTCTTATTACATAGAATTTAATTATTTTTATAAAAATATATTTTAGGATGGTTTAGGAATATTACCTTGGCAACTGGTGACGAGGATCGAACCTCGTCGTCCACTGCGCCACCAACAGAGTACACTACAGATGGCAGACACAGATCCGACCGACACAGATAGCAGCACCGAACGGACGACCTCCTTCAGGATACGCCGCCGCAGCGTTCTCAAGGGAACGGCTGCCCTCGGCCTCGGCGCGTTCACCGGGGTACAGGGTATCGACGCCGCCGATTCCAACGGCCCGGTAAGCGTCGACCCGGAGAAGGCCAGCGAACCGGTGGAGTACGCCGACACGTTCATCGGCACCGCCCGCGCGGCCGCCGCCGGTGAGGGTGGTGGTGCGATGCCGTACCCGAACAACTACCCCGGCGCGACGCGTCCGCACGGGATGGTACAGCTGAGCCCCGATACCGGAACGAGCAACATCGCGGGCTACCACTACGAGGACGACGAGATACTCGGCTTCAGCCACACGCACGTTTCCGGAACCGGTTGTTTCGGCCTCGGCAACTTCCTCCTCAGCCCGACGACGAAAGACGTGACGACGGTCAAACGGGAACAGCGCGAACTCAACGTCACGGACGAGCTATCCGCGTCGTTCTGGTTCCGAACGGACGAGGCACCCGGCGGGTTCACGTCCCTCCTCCGTCACGACCACAACATCACGCCGCTGCAGGTGTGGAGCCCCCACAACGCCAACGTCGTCTGGTTCTCCGAGGGGATGGGCTACCAGACTGCATCGTTCGACTTCGAACCGTACGCGGACGGGGAGTGGCACCACTACGCCGTCACCTACGAGAGCGGTAACCGGGTCGCCGCCTACGTCGATGGCGAGGAAGTCGCCTCGGCCGAGGACGGCGACGATGCGACCGTCGGCGCCCTCGCAACCAGCGAACTCCCGTGGAGCGTCGGCGGTGCCGTCGACAACGGCGGCGAGTGGTTTACCGGGGATATGGACGAAGTCGCGGTGTACTCCCGGGTTCTCGACGAGTGCGAGATACGGGCGCTCGCCGACGGCGGGTCGGTGAGCGGAGACATGCTCTTTTCTTACTCGTTCGACGAATTGGGCGCTCCGTGCGACGGAGACGACGTCGCCGACGGCTCAGGGAACGGCTACACGGGGATGGTTTACGGCGACCCCGAATCGACCGATGGAGCGTCCGGAACCGCGCTCTCGTTCGACGGGGCGGGGGACGGCGTCGGGCTATCCCTTCCACAACTCAGTTCGACGTTCTCGCACGAAACCGAGTCGGCCGGTCCGGGCTACTACTCGGTTCGGCTCGAAGAGTACGCGACGAAAGCCGAAGTGACCGCGACGGACCGCGTCGGCGTCCACCGATACACCTTCGACGACGGGAGCGACGCCGGGTTCCTCCTCGATGCGGGGTACAACCTCGGGGATTCCGGAACGAAGAGCGCGGACGTCGAGCTTCGGGGCGAACGAACCGTCGTCGGGAGTCAGACCGTCCCAGGACCGTTCTGTTCCGGAGCCGAACCGTACTCGATCCACTTCGCGGCGAAGTTCTCGAAACCGTTCGACGAGTACGGCACGTGGAACGGCGTCGAGACCACCGACGGATCGAAATCGGCGAGCGGACCAGACGTCGGCGCGTTCGTTCGGTACGCCGACGCGAATGAGGTCGTCGTGAAAGTCGGGATTTCCTACGTGAGTCAGGAGAACGCGATGGACAACCTCGAAACCGAGGTCCCTGACTGGGACTTCGACCGGGTTAAGGCGGACGCGACGGAGACGTGGAACGACAGGTTGGGTCGTATCGAGGTCGAGGGCGACGACGCGAACAAGGTGAAGTTCTACTCGGCGCTGTACCACGCGATGCTCGGACCGACCATCTTCGAGGACGCCAACGGCGAGTACCTCGGCATGGACGACGAGGTGTACACCGCCGACGGCTACCACCACTATCAGATGTTCTCGCTGTGGGATACCTTCCGCGCCGAACATCCGCTCCTGAACATCGTGGAGCCGAAGGTGCAGGAGGACGCCATCAAATCCCTGCTCGACATGTACGAGCACGGGGGCTGGCTTCCGAAGTGGGAGTTCGCCAATCGCTACACGAACGTGATGATCGCCGACCACGCCACCTCCATCATCGGCGAGTCGATGGTGAAAGGACTCACCGAAGGCTACGATACGGACCTGGCGTACGAGGCGATGTACAAGAACTCGACGCGGATGCCGGGCGACGACACGTACTACGCCGGACGTCTCGGTCTCGACAAGTACACCGAGTACGGCTACATCCCCGAGGACGACAAGGGGAATGCGGGCGGGTCCGTTTCCACGACACTGGAGGGGAGCTACAACGACTTCGCCATCGCGCAGGCGGCCGACCTGCTCGGGAAGGACGACGACTACGACACGTTCATGAAACGCGCCGGATTCTACGAGAACGTCTTCGACCCCGACACGAAGTTCATGCGGCCGCGGATGGCCGACGGGTCGTGGTACTCGCCGGACGACGGCGAGTGGAAACCGACCGACTGGGGCGGGTTCACCGAGGGGAACTCGTGGTCGTACACGTGGCATACCCTCCAAGATATCGGCGGCCTCGTGGATCTGATGGGAGAGGAGACGTTCGTCGAGCGCCTCGACCACATGTTCGACGAGTTCGTCTATCCCAGCTGGAACGACCCGTTCACCCACTACTGGCAGGGGAACGAGCCGTCGCATCACGCCCCGTACCTGTACCCCTTCGCGGGACAGCCGTGGAAGACCCAGGAGGTCGTCCAGGACGTCATGAGCTCGCTGTACACGACGGGACCGGGTGGGGTTCCGGGTAACGAGGACGTCGGACAGATGTCCGCGTGGTACGTCATGAGCGCCATGGGATTCTACGCCGTCACGCCCGCAAGCGGAAGCTACGTCATCGGTTCCCCGGCGTTCGAAACCGTGACCATCAACCTTCCCGACTACCACTACGGTGGCGGGCAGTTCGTCGTCGACACGACCGGGGCCGAGTACGACAGCGACCGCTATCGCTACATCCAGAACGCGCACTTGAACGGGGACGTTCACCGCGAGAGCTGGTTCGACCACGCCGACCTCGAAGACGGCGGTGAACTTCGACTCCACATGGGGACGGAGAAGAACACCGATTGGGGTGTCACGCCGAAGGGAACGGTCAGTCCGCCGCCGTCGATGAGCGACGACTGAACCCGAAACCACTTTCTTTCGATTCGACAGTTCCGTATCGTTTTGTGCACTCCGTACGATGGAACGAATATGTCCGTACTCGACGCGTTCTCACTCGACGGAAAGACGGCTATCGTGACCGGCGGAAACCGTGGTATCGGTCGTGCAATCGCAACCGCGCTCGCGGAGGCGGGCGCGGACGTCGTGGTCGCGAACCGGAACGGACCGGCAGGGGAAACCGCGGCGGATGAACTCGCCGACGAAACGGGGGCGGAAACGCTCGCCGTCGAATGCGACGTGGCCGACGAAGATGCGGTGGAAGCGATGGTCGAAGCGACCGTCGAGCGGTTCGGCGGCGTGGATATCCTCGTCAACAACGCCGGAATCGTCGTGCACGAGGCCATGGAAACCATGACGCTGGACGAGTGGCGCGACGTCATCGACGTGAACCTCACGGGGACGTTCCTCTGTTCGCGCGCCGCCGGTCGCGAGATGATCGAAAACGGCGGCGGCACCATTTTGAACGTCTCCTCCATGTCCGCGTTCATCGCCAATCACCCACAACGGCAGGTCGCCTACAACACTTCGAAGGCCGGGTTGGAAGGGTTCAAGAACCAACTCGCCTCCGAGTGGGCAGAACACGGCATCCGCGTGAACAACATCGCACCGGGCTACATCGCCACCGACAACGCCGATCAGGGGGCCGAAGCGGTCGAAAACGCCGTCGATACCTGGAAAGGCGAGATGCTCCACGAGGAGATCGCATCGCCCGAGGCGCTCGGCCCGACCGCGGTGTATCTCGCGAGCGATGCATCGGCGTACATGACCGGGGAGACGGTCGTCCTCGACGGCGGGTACACGGTTCGGTAGCCGAAACCGACACGTCGTGAACTGCCGCGAAAACGAGTTTTATACTCTGTTTGGCGCTATCATCCCGTACGCCGATGCCATCGACACCCACTCCCGACCACCGTATTTCCGCGCAGGATGAACACGTCCACACGAGTTGGAGCCGCGACCACGAACCGATTCGAACGGTCGAATCCGGCGACGTGATCCGATTCGAGTGCCGTGACGCGACGGATGGCCGACTCGATGCGGACTCGACCGTCGAGGACGTTTCAGCCCTCGTCGGAACGCTCCCCGGCCACCCATTGACGGGGCCGGTGACGGTGGAGGGGGCGAAACCGGGGGACGTTCTCGCGGTCGAACTGCTGTCGTTCGAGCACGAAGGGATCGGTTTCACGTACTGTTACGGCGGTGACGAGGAAACCGGACTGCTCCCCGAGGATTTCGATGAACCGGGTTTGCACGTCTGGGAATTGGAAGGGAATGTCGGTCACTTCGTGGACGGAATCGAAGTCCCGCTGGCCCCCTTCCCGGGCAACCTCGGTGTCGCACCCGCCGACGACGGGGAACACAGCACGGTCCCGCCGCGGCGGGTCGGCGGGAATCTCGACGTGAAGCACTTGACGGCGGGTTCGACGCTGTACCTTCCGGTCGAGGTTGATGGTGCGCTGTTCAGCATCGGTGACTGTCACGGGGCACAGGGGGACGGCGAGGTCTGTATCACGGGTATCGAAGCGCCGATGTCGGTGACGACACGGCTCCGCGTCGTCTCCGGGATGGACATCGAACAACCGCAGTTCGAGACGAGCGGCCCGTTCGCCGCGAGTCACGGCGAACGGGCCTACG
>NZ_JBAWAC010000661.1:0-6732 GCF_049589095.1 Haladaptatus sp.
CCAATACATAGAGTATTGAATCAATACCTCGTGCTAATATAAATCTACTCGTAGTGCCGGAAACGAGGCGTCGTATGGTGTCACAACGACTCCAGGCGTTGAATCGGCGGACGTTCGTCGGAACCGGTGCGGCCGTGGCCATTAAGGCCTTCACGGGCGTCGGACTCGCGCGTGAATCGTGCCACGACGACGGCAAGCACGACGACGAATCCGGACGTGGGGACCACGGTGCGGACGAGGACGTGACGTACGTCGCCCATCGTGGTTACAAGGGACTCCATCCGGAGAACACCCTCCGTGCGTTCGAAGCCGCCTCCCGGACGGCGGACATGATCGAACTCGACATCATGCCGTGTGCGGGCGGCGAAATCGTCGTCTTTCACGACGAGAAATTGGGCGCACGCGACGGCGGGACCCGCGGACTCACGGACGAACACGGGTACGTCTGGGAGAACTCGTGTGACACGGTGCGGAACGCAAACGTCCTCGGAACCGAGGAAACCATCCCGCTCCTCTCGGAAGCGCTGGAGGCCATCCCGGATCACGTCGGCGTGAACATCGAGTTCAAGAATCCCGGGTCGGCGGCGGCGCAGTCCTCCACGAACCTCGAAGGCGATGAACTGAAGGCGGGGAAGGAGCGCTGGCGCTCGTTCACCGAGGACGCGCTCGACATCATCGCTGACCACGACAACGAAATCCTCGTCTCGTCGTTCTACGAGGCGGCCATCGCAACCGTTCGCGAGGTGAACCCCGACATCCCCGTCGGCTACCTGCTCTGGGACGACATCGAGCGCGGCCTCGACATCGTCCGCGAGTACGACTGTGAGGCCGTCAACCCGCCGTACAACATGGTCAAGGGATCGCCGTTCTTCGGCGACCCGTACTACCTCGATGACCCGAACTTTGCCGACATCGACCTCGTGCAGGTCGCTCACGACGAGGGGCGCGAGGTCAACGTCTACACCCTCGATACGTGGTATCAGGCCGAGCAACTCGCGGAGGCAGGCGTGGACGGGGTTATCGTCAACTACCCGAACTTGCTCCGAGAGTAGTCGCTACGGAAAGCGAAAGAACGTCTTTTCGAACGGTTCCCACGGTGCTACTCGCTCGAATCGTGTGAAAAAAGCGCGCTCGCGTGATTACATCTCGACGGTCGTCCCGCAGTCGGGACATTCGAGGAACATCCCGTCGTCGCCCATCCCGAACGCGAGAACGTCGCTCTCACACTCCGGACAGGGCTGTGCGACGCGCACTTCGGTCGAGTCGCGTGGCGCACCGAGCGCGAGCGCGACCACGTCGTCGTCCGATTCGTTGCGTCCCTGCTGGTACTCGCCGGCCGGGAACCGAATCGCCTCCCCGGCACTCAGTTCGACGGTCTCGCTTTCGGCGTCCGGTTCGGGTTTGGTCTCGAACGTCGCGGTCCCCGAGACGATGTAGAATATCTCCTCCTGGTCGAGGTGCGTGTGCAGTCCGCCCGAGAAGGCCTCGCCCGGTTCGAGGGCGTAGTGGTTGATGGACATATCGTCCGTCTCCAGCGCGTCCGAGAGACCGCGACGGTCGGCGTCTCCCATACTTCCGGACTCCACGTCGTCGATGTCGATTCGCTGCATACGATTCGATACGGTGCTCGTGGACTATAGGTTTGTTCGTCCTTCCCGTCGCGGTTGTTCGAACGGAGCGCGTCCCTCGGGTTCGCTCACCTCCCCTGTGAACGAAACACCACAGCACTTTCTCTCTCCCCGCTGTACTCCTCCCGATGTACGACAACATCCTCGTCCCGACCGACGGGAGCGAATCGGCCATGGAAGCGACGGACAACGCCATCGAGTTGGCCGAGGCGTTCGACGCGATGATCCACGCGGTGTATGTCGTGGACATCGGCGCGATGTGGGCCGACGCGTACGAGGGCAACGTCCTGCACGACCTCGAATCGCGCGGGAGGAAGGCGGTCGGACGGGTGCGCGAACGGGCGGAAGATGCGGGCGTCGATATCACCGACGAAGTGGTGACGGGCGGGAGCCCCTATCGCGTGATCTTGGACTACGTCGACGAGAACGATATCGATTGCATCGTGATGGGAACCCACGGACGGCGCGGTCTCGAACATTACCTGCTCGGGAGCGTCGCCGAACGCGTCGTGCGGTTGGCCGACGTGCCGGTGATGACCGTCCACGGGCCCGACGAGTAGGGGTTTTCGAGCTGAAATCCGCAAACCGACACGACGATTGATGGTTATTCCCCGCCTACGTACACGTCATGGCGGTTCCGTTGGTCGTCGCTGTCTTCATCGCGCTGGGAATCGGCCTCCTCATCGGCATCGAACGGGAGTGGAGCGACCCTGGAACCCCCTTCGCCGGGAGCAGAACGCTCCCGCTCATCGCCGGATTCGGTGCGCTCGTGCAGGCGTTCTTTCCGGACCTCCTGCCGATTGCGGTCGTTCTCGTCGGCGGGTTGGTCGTCGTCGCCTACGTCAGCAAGGTGGCGACGACGGGCGACATCGGGATGACGACGGCGGTTGCGACGATGTTGACCTTCGTCTACGGCGCGATGGCGACCCACTCGGACACGGGGCTTCGGTTGGCCGTCGTCCTCGGGACGGTGACGATGGCCCTGCTGGCCGAGAAGCGGGCGATCCACGAGTTCGCGGACCGCCTCGACGAGGCCGAGATGCGCGCGAGCTTGAAGTTCCTAATCGTGGCGCTCGTCGTCTTTCCCCTGCTGCCATCCGAGCGAATCGCGGCGTTGGGTGGGCTGGACCTGCGATTCGTCTGGTTGATGGTCGTCTTCGTCAGCGGTATCAGCCTCGCCGGGTACGTGCTAGCGAAACTCGTCGGCAGCGAGGTCGGCTTCGAAGTGACGGGCGCGCTCGGCGGGTTGGTCTCGTCCACGGCGACGGCCGTCTCGATGGCTGAGAACGCGCGCCGTGACGATTCGCTCACCGGACTCTGTGGCATCGCCACGGTCATCGCCTCGCTCGCGATGTTCGTCCGGATTCTGTTGGAGGTGCTCGTCGTCAATCCGGCGCTGTTCGTCCCCGTCGTCGTGCCGATCACTGGGATGACCGTCGTCGGCGTGGTCGTCGCGGCCATCGAATATCGCAGTATCCGTGGGGACGCTCCGTTGGCCGCGGACATCGAGAACCTGTTTCGGCTCTGGCCCGCGCTCCTGTTCGGCGTCTTCTTCGCGCTCGTACTCGTCGCCTCCGCGGCGCTCAGCGCCGAGTTCGGTGCGGTCGGCGTCTATTCGGTCGCCATCGTCTCCGGACTGGTCGATATCAACGCCATCACGATTTCGTTGAGCAACCTCTCGCGGAGCGGTGACATCTCGACGGCGACGGCGACGGGCGGAATCGTCCTCGCGGCGAGCGTCAACACGGCCGTCAAAATCGCCGTCGTGTGGCTGTTCGGAACGCGAGCGCTGGGGAGAACGGTCGTCGTCGTTCTCGGCGTCGTCGCCGCCGTGGGAATCGGGTTCGTCGTGCTGTGAACGGTGCTAAGTGACCCGGCCAGTTACCGGCCACCGTCCCGCAGAACGGGCGTTACGAATTGGCTTGGCCGAGCGTCCCGCCCCGTATCGGATGCCGAATCACCGCGCTCGTCAGAGACTAATCGGTAACAATTGTGAGATATCGATGCGACGCCACCGTCGGTCGGAATCTCTCATTGGACGACACACATGCCCCGGATTAATTAAATTATCAAAAAATATGGGTGACATGGTTGTAATAATGGTGAGATACGTGCTGGTTTTCTAAAACCTTATTCGTTTTCGAACGAATCGACGTCCAAGGGTACTCACCGGATCGGTCCGTTCCCCCTACGTACAGCGCCGCTTTTTTTGCCCCACTACTCACGGAATCCGAGTTTCACCCCGGATCGAGGATGATGTTCTAAAATTCTTCCTATATTTCGAGATTTTTCCAATTCTTGTCGGATTTCTCGCTGTCACCGAATCCTTTTATATAATATTCATGAATAACTATAATGTATATCTGCCATCTTTATTATTTGTGATGGACGACAAAAATAGCGATCAGGGATCGGAAGAGAACTCCAACGACTATTTCCGTCTGAACCGACGGCGGGCGATTCAACTCGCCGGTCTCGGGGTTGGGAGCATGACGGTTCCGGGACTCGGTTCGTCATCGGTACGTGCGGCGGGCGGGGAGTGTGCCGCAGGACCGTTCGAGCGGACCTACTCCGGGGGGACGGTGAACTTCGGGAAGATAGCCTCCCATCCACAGCGGAGTGTGAAGACGGAGGACACGGGTGCGGGGTCTCCGGTGAACGGGGCGGAAATCGAGGCGTCACGGGCACACGGATACCACGGACGCCATCGCCACGACCAGGAGGACCGCCACTGGCACCGACATCACGGCGACGAGGACGAACTGTCGATTTCCACCGAGTACGACGGCGTGAATGCCGAAGGGACGACCGGCGGCGTCCCGTCCGACTCGCAGATAGCGGCCGGATACGGAAAGGTCATCCACGCGCTCAACACGCAGGTCGCCGTGTTCGACAAACGATCCGGACACGAGGAGCTGACCGTCCAGTTGAACGACATCTTTGCGCCGGTTATCGACGAACCGGAAGGGGGCTACGTGTACGGCGAACCGTTCGTCTTCGACCCACGAGCGCGCTATGACCGGCGGGAAAACCAGTTCGTCGTCGCCGCGACACAGTACGAACCCGGCATCACCGAGGACGGGGAAATCATCACTCGGGAAGAACAGGAGGAACGAGCGGGCGGTGAACCGGGAGAAGGCGGGGACGATGGGGAAGACGGTGGCGGAGAGGATGACGGGGCGGAAACCGAAGCGGAAGCGCTGGAACGCCCACCACAAGGATGGTGGCTGGTCGCCGTCTCCCGGAACGCGAACCCGAACGGGAAGTGGAACGTCTACCGGATTCCGCCGATAGACAACGAGGGACTCGTCGATTATCCCACGCTCGGTTTGGACAGGGACGCGGTCTACCTCGCGCAGAACTTCTTCGCCGACGAGGTATCGGTGACGATGGTCACGCTCGACAAGGAGGCGCTGTACCACGGGCGCGACGTGACGGGGTATCACTTCACCGACTTGGACAACCCGAACGTCGAAGAGGAGGACTTCACCCTTCAACCGGCGCTGCAACCGTTCTCGGGCGGTCAGTACGGAACGTACTATCTGTTGAACTCCACCTTCCCGTCCCCGACGGCGAGCGCGCTCACGCTCTGGGAGTTGACGAGTCCGCTTGAGGACCCGAAACTGGAGTGTCACACCGTCCCGGTCGAACCGTTTTCCTATCCGCCGACGGCCCGACAACCGGACTCGGACAAGCGCATCGACACGCTCGGGACGCGCCAGATGAACCTCGATTACAACGACGGGTCGCTGTGGACGGCCCACACCATCGCCTACGACTGGACCGGCGACGGCGAACCGGTCGCCGCCGTCAAGTGGTACGAAGTGGACACGCGTTCGAAGGAAGTCGTCCAGAGCGGCGTGTACGGCGAGGCGGGAACGTCGTACTTCATCCCGACCGTCCAGTCGGACGGCGACTCGACCATCATCACGCACAACGTGAGCGGACCCGACACGTATCCGAGCATGGCGGTCGCAGGCCGAACCGAGGAGTACACCATGAACAAACTGGAGGACTCCATCGTCGTCGAGGAAGGAAAATCACGGTACGACTACGGCGAGGGAGAGGAGGTTATGCGCTGGGGAGACTACAACGGAATCTCCGTGGACCCCCGTACCGGCACGTACTGGACCGTGAGCCAGTACTCGCCGGACATCGACATCGACCCGGACGCGGAGGAACGTGACCCGTACCACACCCGAATCGCGGAGTTGTCGTTCGACGGCCCTTGGCACCACGGTCGCGACCACGGTCACCACGGCTGGGAGTAAGACCGACCGCTGACGAAACCGTCGTCAGCGAACCGAACTCATTTCTCAGTCGCCGATTCGTTCGTTTCTTCGGTGTGATCGGTGTCGAAGAAGACGGCGTACAGACACGCCCAAACGTCCGCTCGCTTCGTTTTGTTTTGAACTTTCATCGGTAGTCCCCCGTCTCTCCTTCGAGACGAATTGTTTAGGTTGACCTAAATCGTGCGGCGTCATAAATATTTGGGAGCGGTCGGTCAGCAACGTCCCCACGACGATAACTGACCGTCCCGATTGCGGACCGTTCCGAACGAACCGCCGAACCGATTCGAAGTACGAAACGGAAGCGAGTTCGCTCTCGAATCCGGAAACCCAATCTGTTTAGGATAAACGCTTAATTCGATATATTACTCCTACATAGTGGGGAAAGAATGGCGGGCGCAACTGGACAAAACGGAATCTGAAGCAAGCAGCGGCGAGTGCCCCCGCCAACACCGGACCGCCGCCGCTCGCGGCGGTGTGGCCGTCGAATCGACGTTGGAAGCAAGGTACGTCGTCCCGAGTCGAGCGAGATCGACGTTCGCGGCCACACCAACACTGACCAGAAGGGGATTTCCGGCAGACAGGACGAAATCGTCATCGTACGGGCGATAAACGACGGTGTCGTGTCACCGTCGAACCGGAAACCGGCCGCTCGTACGCGTTCTACGACCGAAGTGAGTCGATATCGACAACCCGGGCAACAGTCGATAGATATCGACGTTCGAGCGGTCACCTTTTTTCGAACCGCGAAACCACAAGAGACAGGCCCGTCCACGAGTAACTATCGCGGAACGATACGTCCATGGAACGAAGGG
>NZ_JBAWAC010000662.1:0-2921 GCF_049589095.1 Haladaptatus sp.
CCCCGTCAACAGGCGCGAGTTGTACACCTCGATAGCGTCGGCCTCCGCGAGTTTCTTTCCCGTAATGTTCGCGGCGACGCCGCTCCGGGATTTCTGAAACGGGTGAGGAACGATGGCGACGCAACCCTGCTCTCGAATTCTGTCGAGCGTCTCGCCGAACGAGAGACCCGGCGGAACGAGTTCTTCGATACCTAACCCCAAGACGTGGCCCGCGCGCGACGTAATCTCCATACCGGGGATGCCGACCAGCCCGTATTCGGGTGCGAGTTTCGCGGCTTCGAGGCTCGCCTCGATTTCGTCGTGGTCGGTCACGGCGATGGCGTCCAAATCGACTGCCTTGGCTTGTTCCAAGAGCAGTTCGACCGGGTCACGACCATCGTGGGAAAGTGCGGAATGACAATGCAACTCGACCGATAGCACGGGGGAACGTTCGCAGTACGTCGGGAAAAGCAACTCGGTCCGTCGTCGATGGTCGTAGATCTACGAAAAACGCCGTAGCTCCATCGTGAACTCAGTTTCTTCTAGAGAGGAATCATGAATTAACTACTCTGGCGCATGAGAGAGGGGCGATGGAGGCAGCATCGCCCATCGAGTGGTGGGTGAAAACGGTCACTCGCGCTTCATGCAATCATAGGCATCGATGTTTGTCGGCGGTACGGGTCCTATTCATCCCCTCCTTCTCCGATCGTCATTGCAGTAGATACAACGCCCACACCATATTTAGATATTGTGGTGAAATAGGACTGTCGAGAGAACATCGTACTTGCAAAATGGAATACTTCCACAAGAGTTAGACAAAATACGGGGAAAAATAACTCAATCGTCCATAGCCAGTTGGTGGCCGTTGTGATCGCTCGCCGAATACGTTCCGCGTGCCGTTGTTCGCCCAGCGGCGACCGAGCTCGCGCGGAATGACATTGTAACACAAAGTATTTGCCGGAAGATTTTCTGCTCAATAGTATGATGGCAGATACACGAACGATTCTCGAGAACCTAACGTTGAAAGCGGTGACGTACGCGACAACACCGGCCGTCGTCCTTTTCATCGGCCTGGTGATGGCCAGTCAAGGACGAGTGCGGGAAGGGTTCCAGTACGTCGGTAGCGATTGGCGCCAGCCGATCTGACTTACGCGACAACGACGCTCCGTCGTGCGTTTCAGGAGGTCAGTATCGAACACACGGACGTGACGGTCGTATCGACGTGTATTCGTGTATAAGGACATGTCGTACTGTCGTCCCCCACGGTACGAACGTCCAACTTTTGCTCGTCGTCTTCCTCTGATTCCGAATTAGCAAGCCATCTCCTTAACCAGGAGCGTGACCAATATACATCGTTGGGGGTGGTACCGTAGGTCGAAGTACACGAATCTATCACGTCACTGTCGGGAATCGGACGGTTCCCGCTCGAACAGCAATTTCTCCCGAAGCGTGGGGTGTTGTGCTCATTCATCCCCACGTTTCCTCGAATCCCCGAACGTATGCCTCGTTTATAGGAGTAGTTCCACTGTAACGAGCGTGATCCACGCCTCCCTCTACCGCGAGCGAACGTGTGTGACAGACGCAAACTCGGTTTTGATTATACATATTTCCGGCCAAAAGAACCATGGAAGTTACGAAGGTGGAATGGTTCGTCGGGGAGCCCATGATTATGATCGCCAAAGCCTCCCCCCGACGACCGTGAGGACGTTCACGACGACTTCACCCACCTATCCTCACGTTCGATGGTAGAAGACGTTCCTATCATTCATCACGGCTATCCGAATCCACACACGTTCGTGCACATGGAAAGGCATTAATCCGCCCTGTTTGTACAAACCAGTGAATGAGTTTGGACGACTCCGACCGAGAGTTGGTCGTCGCGGAACTCGGCCGCGACCCGACATCGGCCGAGGAAGCGCTGTTCGAGAACCTCTGGAGTGAACACTGTGCGTATCGGTCGTCGCGGCCCCTGCTGTCGGCGTTCGAGTCCGAGAGCGACGACGTCGTCATCGGGCCGGGTGACGACGCCGCCGTGGTCGAACTTCCGTCGGCCGACGCCGACTCCACTTACATCACGATGGGTATCGAGAGCCACAACCACCCGTCCTACGTGGATCCGTACGACGGCGCGGCGACGGGCGTTGGCGGCATCGTCCGCGACACGCTGTCGATGGGTGCCTACCCCATCGCGCTCGCGGACAGCCTCTACTTCGGCGGCTTCGACCGCGAGCACTCGCGTTACCTGCTGGAGGGCGTCGTGGAGGGTATCGCCGACTACGGCAACTCCATCGGCGTGCCGACGGTGACGGGAAGCACGCAGTTCCACGAGGACTACGAGGGGAACCCGCTCGTCAACGTGGCCTGCGTCGGACTGCTTCCCGCGGAGCGTCTCATCACGGCCGTAGCGCAGGAACCGGGCAACAAACTCCTGCTCGTCGGCAACTCGACGGGGCGTGACGGACTCGGCGGCGCGAGTTTCGCCAGCGAGGACCTCGGCGAGGACGCGGAGACGGAGGACCGCCCGGCGGTGCAGGTCGGCGACCCGTACACTGAAAAACTGCTCATCGAGGCGAACGAGGAACTCGTTGACGGCCAACTGGTCGAATCCGCACGCGACCTCGGCGCGGCGGGACTCGGCGGCGCGTCGAGCGAACTGGTGGCGAAGGGCGAACTCGGGGGCGACATCGAACTTGGCCGCGTCCACCAGCGCGAACCGAACATGAACGCGATGGAAATCCTGCTGGCCGAATCACAGGAGCGCATGGTGTACGAAGTGCGTCCCGAGAACGTCGATGCAGTCTCCGAGATTGCCGACAAGTACGACCTCGGTTGCACCGTCATCGGCGACGTGACCGACGGCAACTACGTCTGTGAGTTCGAGGGCGAGACGGTCGTGGACGTGCCCGCCGAGTTCCTCGGTGACGGCGCGCCGATGAACGACC
>NZ_JBAWAC010000663.1:0-2539 GCF_049589095.1 Haladaptatus sp.
CCGGATGGTCGAGTGGGCGACCTAAGCGCTTTCCCTCCGCCGTACGTACCGCGATTCATGGACGACTCGCTTCCGGACTACTCCCTGCCCGACAGCGACGTGACCGTTCTTTCTCCGCCGGGCGGAGCCGCGGTTTCCGCTCGAAACGCCGCCGAGGAGGCGGTCGCGGACCCGCACGGCCCGAATCTCCACGACCTCGTGTCCCCCGACGAGACGGTCGCGGTCGTCGTGACGGACGTGACGCGAGCCACGCCGGACGACGTGCTGTTGGACGTGTTGCTCGCGGAACTGGCGGAGGCGGACGTGCCGCGCGGAAACGTCTCGGTCGTTTTGGGGCTTGGTCTCCACCGTCCGATGACCGACGAGGAAATCGAGGACGCGCTCGGCGAGCACGCGGACCTCGCCGAGAATCACGACGCGGAGGCGGTGATGGAGGTCGGAACGGTCGAGGCTCCTGACGGGGTAGCGGTCCCCATCGAACTCAATCCGACCGTCGCGGACGCGGACCGCGTCCTTGCGACCGGGATGGTCGAACCCCACCAGTACGCGGGCTTTTCCGGCGGGGCGAAAACCGTCGCCATCGGTGCGGGCGGCGAGTCGCTCATCCGGTACACGCACGGGCCGGACATGCTCTCCCGGGACGGCGTCAGACTCGGCCGCATCGAGGACAACCCGTTTCGAGAGCTACTGAACGACGCGGGCGACGTGATCGGACTCGACTTCTGTCTGAACGTCACACACGGACCGCAGGGGATTCTCGGGGCCAGTGCCGGATACCACCGCGACGTGGTCGCCGACCTCGCCGAAGTCGCAAAAGAGGCGCTGTCGGTTCCGGTTGCGGACGACTACGACGCCGTCATCGCGGGCGTTCCGGAAGCCAAAGCCGCGAACCTCTATCAGGCGACCCGCGCCGCCACCTACGTCGCCCTCGGCGACCGAAACCCGCTCCGTGCGGGCGGCCGGGTCGTCGTCCCCGCCGACATGCCCGAAGGCGCTGGCGAGGGAAAAGGCGAACAGCGATTTTACGACCGACTCGACGGCGCGAGCGACCCCGAGAGCCTCTACGAGGAGATGCGAACCGGCTACGAACCGGGCGCACAGCGAGCCTTCGTCGTGGCCCGCGTCCTCCGCGATCACGACGTGTACGTGACCGGGAGCGAGCATCCAAAAATCGTCGAGGACTGTCTGATGCACGCCCGGGACTCCATCGAGGACGCCGTCGAACCCGGCAGCGACGTGCTCGTGGTTCCGAACGCGCTCGATACGCTGTTGGTTCGGCCGGAGTGAGAAGGGGTGGGAGGAGTCGCTACCAGAGGACGTACGGCCAGACGAACTGGAACAACAACCAGATAAGGCCGGTGAGGATGACGGTCATTATCAGGTTCAACACGACCCCGGCGCGCATCATCTGTTCCTGATTGAGATAGCCGCTCTCGAAGACGATGGCGTTCGGGGGTGTCGCCACGGGGAGCGCGAACGCGCTTGCCGCGCGGACTCAACTCGCCTTCCTCTTCGAGGTACTGCCGGACCATCGAACATCGTTGCGAACGCGAACTGCCCTCGAATCGAGAGTCCGGCGGGCGACGGGGCGGCGATTATCGCCGTCCCGACGAGCGCAATAATGAAGAGAACGAGTCGCCTGCGTGGATCAGTCTGCGCCATTGTCACACACACCCATGAAACACCGTCGATTAGTTCTTTCGTCTTTCAACAGATATTATTACTAAAACACAAAAATATAAGTTCATTTCGGGACCTTCCGGCTGCTATCGCGATTCAATTCGACGTTGGAGATGTCTCGTCCGCAATCGAGTCCATGACGCGCTCATGGAACTCCTGGAGGACGGCGCTCTCGTCCTCGGCGAGCACCACGTCGCTGGCCATCAGCGTCGCCAACCCGAACGCACGCGGGGTCGGCGATTCGACGCGCCGTTGAACGACATCGATGTCGCCGTCCTGTACCTTCCTCAGAATCTCCTCGACGGATTCGAGGGCGAGTTTGTCCTCCACGATTTCGCGGTACGTTTCCTCCATGACGGCGAACTCGTCCAACTCGTCGGCGAACCCGAGCAGCATCTCGCTCGACACCTGCTGTTCGCTGGCGGACTTCTCGTAGCCCTTGTAGCGCTTGAGGATCATCAGCGAGCGCGTCGCGTTGATGCGGAAGTAACGCTGGAGCAGGTCGGTACCCGAGAGCGCGGCGCGCAAATCCCCGCGTACCTCGTCGGGGTCGATGTCCGCGAGGATTCCCGGCACGTCCACCTTCCGGTTCAGCGGCATCGAGACCGTGAAGCCGTTGTCCGCGACGGCGACCCCAACGTTCGTGTTGGCGGCCTGCGCACAGCGGTAGGCGACCACGCGCGAGAGGCCGTCGTTGAACTTCCTGCCGTAGTTCGAGTGTACGTAGTAGTGCCGTTCGTACTCATCGCGGTCCATCACGATTTCGACCGTCAGACGTGACTCCGTGCTGATGCTCTCCGCGCCAGCATACCGTACCTGCTCATCGAACATCCGCGCGAGTGCCCGGACGCTGTTCTCG
>NZ_JBAWAC010000664.1:0-5767 GCF_049589095.1 Haladaptatus sp.
CGTCGTTCATCACGGCCATCCGGTCGGAGAGGGTCATGGCGACTTCCTGGTCGTGGGTGACGTAGAAGAACGACCCCTCGGTCTTCTCGTGAATCTTCCGCAGTTCGACATCGCCGTCCCGAACAACAACTACGTGCCAAAGATGATGGACGCGGACCTCGTTGATCCCGTCCCCGACGATATCGTGAAAAACAAAAGCGACATCTACGACACGTTCAAGGGATTCAGCAAGAACCAGTTCACGAAAGACGGCAAGCAGTACGGCGTCCCCATCCGCTTCGGGTGGTACGGCTACTCCTACGATTCGCGCAAGATTCCGGAGGACCACGAGCAGAGCTACGACGTGCTGTTCAGTGACAATTACAAGGGGACGGACTTGAAGGGGAAGGTCGTCATGTACGACAACCACTTCAAGGCGATGAGCGCGACGGCGCTCTATCTTGGCTACGAAAAGGCATTCGAGGGGGACAAAGTGAACCTCTCGGAGAAGCAGATAAAGAAAGTGAAACAGACCCTCATCGAGCAAAAACCGAACCTACAGGGGTACATCGCGGCCGACCCGACGTACATCAAATCCTTCAAGCAGGGTAACTTCCTCGTCGGGCAATCCGGACGTAACGAGATCGTCGAGATGTGGGCGAACGGTGCCGATTGGCCGAAGATGGCGACGCCGAAAGAGGGGTCGCTCGCGTGGTTCGAATCCGCCGTCGTCTCGAAGAAATCCGAGAACAAGGACCTCGCGTGGAAGGTCGTCAACGAATTCATCGCGCCGAAACTCGGTGCCGACCTCGCGAAGGCAGGCTACTCACCCAGCTGTAACCCGAAGACTCAACAACATCTCTCGAAGGAGCAAAACGACATGTTCGGCTCCATCAAACCGTCGCGTCTGCAGGACTTCATCCCGTTCAAAGCCGTCGAGAACGAGGACGCGTGGCAGAACGCGTGGGACGAAGTCAAGACGGCCTGACTCCACCATGTCCTCGGATACTTCCCGCTCCAGACGGCAGGGTATCATCAACGCGTTCGCCTCGCGAAAGCGAACGCTCGGCCTCACGCTCGGGCCAAGCCTGATTTGGTTGTTGCTCCTGCTGATGGCACCGCTGACGTTCATGGTGGTCCTCAGCTTCATGACCGTCGACAGTTCGTCGTACAGCATCGTCTGGCAGCCGACGCTCGCGAACTACTCGGGGTTGTTCAACGGAGGCGGGCCGTTCTGGGAGACGCCGTTCTTCCACTCGCTCATGCTCTCGTATGGCATCGCTGCCGTCACCACCCTGCTCTGTCTGGTGATGGCGTTCCCGCTCGCGTACTTCCTCGCGCGTCGCGGCGGCCGGACGTTCAAAGTCGTCATCTTCCTCGTGTTGCTGCCGTTCTTCACGATGTATCTCGTCCGGGCCTACTCGTGGTACCTCATGTTCGGTCCGAGCAGCGTCATCAACCGGACGCTGTTGAAAATCGGCATCGTGAACGGGCCAATCGGGCTGTTCAACTACGGCATCCCGGCTATCGTGGTCGGTCTGGTGCACGCCTACTTCCCGTACATGCTCCTCTCGCTGTACGCGAGCATGGAGGGTCTCGACTTCTCGCTCGTAGAAGCGGCCCGCGACTTGGGCGCGACACGAACCGGAACACTTCGTGACGTCATCCTCCCGCTGACTCTGCCGGGAATAATCAGTGGGAGCCTGTTCGTGTTCGTCCCCGCGCTCGGCGCGTTCATCACGCCGCGATTCCTCGGGCAGGGGAAGGTGTTGATGGTCGGGCAACTCATCGAGGGACGAATCACGGGACAGTACGCCATCGACTACGGAAGCGCGGCGTCGATGTTCATCGTCGTCTCCATCGTCGTCGCCTTCGCGCTCGCGTTCCGCTATGTCAGCATCGAAGAGTTGGGAGGTGTCTGAGATGGCAACGGAAACCGGAACCACGACGGAACGAGCGGATGAATCGAGCGAATCGCCGACGTTCGGGCACGAACGGAGACAGCAACTGCTCCGCCGCGGCCTGTACGTTATCGTGGGACTGCTGTTGGTGTTCCTGTGGATTCCGCTGGTCGCCATGATGTTCCTCTCGTTCGCGGTCAATTCGAGCACGTTCTTCCCCTTCCAGGGGTTCACGTTCGCCCACTACTTGGCGACGTTCGCCGACAGGTCGCTGATGACTGCGCTGTTGAACAGCGTCCAAGTGGCGACGTTCTCGGCGCTGATAGCGACGATCCTCGGCGTGCTGGCGAGTTTCGCGCTCGTCCGCTACGACTTCCCACTCAAGGAGCTGTACCGGACGTTCGGCATCCTCCCGATGGTCATTCCGGGCGTCGTGTTGGGCATCGCGCTCATCATCTACTTCCAGACGGTGCTCGGGATGGTGATGGGGCCGGTCACGCTCATCCTCACCCACAGCATCTACGGTTTCCCGTTCGTCCTGCTGATGGTGACGGCCCGCCTCTACACCTTCGACAGGTCGTTGGAGGACGCGGCCCGTGACTTGGGTGCTGACCCGCTCACGACCTTCTGGGACGTGACGCTCCCCATCGTCGCGCCCGCCATCGGTGCCGGGTTCCTCTTCGCGTGGATTCGGTCGTTCGAGGACTTCATCCGTGCGCACTTCGTCGGCGGAACGATGAACGTCATAACCATATCGATGTACTCGATGATAAAGTACGGAACCGCGCCGAAGATGAACGCCATCTCGACGTTCATCGTCTTCATCATCGCCGTCGGGCTGGCGGTGGCGATGAACCTCGGCAACGTCACCGGCTACGTGGCGGGGACGGGCGGAGAGGAAGAATAACCCCCGAACTCGTTTTTACGCGCGTTTCTGGATTTCCTCGCGCAGGAGTTGGCTCACGAGGTCTCCGTCCGCCTTTCCGCGGAGGCTTCCCATGCACTCGCCCATCAGGCCGGAGAACGCGCCCATTCCCTCTTCCTCGACCTGCTCGTCGTTCCGTTCGACCACTTCGACGACCGCTTCGCGGACTTCCTCGTCGCCCACGCCGGAGAGTCCGGCTTCCTCGACCGCTTCCTCCGCCGTCAGTTCGGGGTTCTCCGCGAGGAGCGTCATCACGTCGTTGACACCCTCCTTCGCCAACTCGCCGTCGGTGACGAGCGAGATCACTGCGAGGAAATGGTCGTCGGTGAGGTTCTCGACGGGAACGTCGTCACGCCGAAGTTCCGTCACGGTGCTCTCGACCAATCCGGCGACGAACGTCGGGTCCGCACCGGTTTCGACCGCCCGCTCGAACAGCGGCATTCGGCGGCCGTAGGCGACCTGTTCGGCGAGTCCCGCGCCGAGCGAGAACTCCGACTGGTAGCGCTCGACCTTTTCCGTCAGCAGTTCGGGCGTCTCGACCTCCTCGGGGTCTAGATCGACCGGCGGCACGTCGGTTTCGGGGTACATCCGCGCCGCGCCGGGGAGCGGGCGGAGATACTGCGAGGTACCGTCCTCGTTCGCACCACGGGTCTCCTCCGGGACTTCCTCGATGGCGACTTCCGCACGCTTTGCGGCGGCTTCGATCGCGCCGTCGGCCACCTCCGGACTAGCGGCGACGATGGCGACCGCGTCCTCGTCACCCGCATCGACGGCGTCCCGAAGCGCTTCGACTTCGTCCTCGGTAACGCCGTACGCGGGCAGTTCGTCGGTGTGGAAGATGCCGCCCGCGCCGTGGCGCTTCGCGTGGTCGGAGAACTCCGTGCCGAGGCGACGGTCTGGCTGGATCTCCCGGCCGACGAGGCCGTCGAAGCCGAAGAGGGGGACGGCGGTGACTTTGCCGCCGCTGTCGAGTGCGCCCTCGATGACGCCGCTTTCGGTCCCCTCGAACACGTCGGTCACGTCCTGAACCTCGCCGACCGCGGCGTCGCGGGATTGCAGTTCGTCGCGGATGGCGAGGAGTTCGACCTGCCGACCGACTTCGAACCGGACGAGGTCGTCGATGTCGTCCAGACTCTGGACGCCTTTCATCTCCACGCGTGCGCCGTCCGCGATGGAGACGTTCACGTCCTGCCGGATGGTGCCGAGACCGCGTTTGACGTGGCCGGTCGAACGGAGGAGCATTCCGATCCGTTCGGCCGCCTCGCGGGCCTGTTGGGGTGAACTGATGTCCGGGCTGGTGCCGATTTCGACCAGCGGAATGCCGAGTCGGTCGAGGCTGAAGGTGACGCCGTCCTCGCGCTCCTCGACGCGCTGGGCGCTCTCCTCCTCCAACATCAGGTCTTCGACGCCGACCGGCCCGTCGCTCGTCTCGATTTGCCCGCCGGTGGCGACGAGCGTCGAGCGCTGGAATCCCGAGGTGTTCGACCCGTCCACGACGATTTTTCGCATGACGTTGGCCTGGTCGATGACGGTCATGTCGAGCAGTTGCGCGGTTTCGAGGACGACCTGTTGTGCTTCCTCGTCCAAGCGGTGTGGCGGTTCGTCGTCGGCTTCCACGAGACAGGTCGTGTCGTAGCCCAGATACTCGAACTCGCGGTCGATTTGGCTCTCTTCGAGCGCGGCTTCGTCGATTTCCCCGAGTTCGCTCCGGGTCGGATGGAGATACCGGGTGAACGTTCGGGACGACTCCTCGGGGTCGCGGAGTTCGGTCGGACAGCCACAGAACAACTTCTCCTCGGTGTCGAGTTGCTGGTGAATCTCCAGCCCCGCCACGAGACCGAGGTCCTCGTAGTCGTACTTACTCATTGATCGGACATGAGAGATGGAGGGGTAAAAAACCGACCAGTTCGGGCGAGTTCCGCCACGGAGCGCGACCGTTCGTGGTCGTCGGTCGGAACGGTGTCTCGGTGCAGGGAAACCGGATCGATAGTGCTTGGTTCCGTGAGGTTGCGAGAGACGCAGAGTCGGCCTTTTCGGAACGAAAGAACGAATGAATAAAAGCACGAAGAAATGTTCCGATACGGACGATATTATACAGCGATTTTACGAATATCTACCTGTTCCCTCGTTGGTGATTCAATACCTATAAATCTGAAGTCCACAGTGATTCGTGTATGACCGAGTTCCTCGACGCGAGGAATCCAACGGATCCGATACGTGTCCTCCACGTCGACGACGACCCTGCGCGATTGCGCCTTTCTCAATCCCTCCTGTCGGAGTACATACCGGACATCGTCGTTCGTACGGAGACGAACCCGTCGAACGCTATCGAGCGACTCGACGAGTTCACGGTCGATTGTATCGTCAGCGATTTCGACATGGGATCGATGGACGGATTGGAGTTTCTGGAGGCCGTCCGGGTCCACTTACCGGAACTACCCTTCATCCTCTTTACCGGCAAAGGGAGCGAAGAAATAGCAAGCGAGGCCATCTCCGTGGGGGTCACCGAATACCTCCAGAAAGGCGGTCCGGACGGATACGCCGTGTTGGCAAACCGTATCGAAAACGTGGTCGATCGATATCGCGCACAGCGGGAAGCACGAGCGTACCAGCGACGGATGGCCACCGTCTACGACCGGGTGACGGACGCGTTCTTCGCGCTGAACACGGACTGGCGGTTCACCTTCGTCAACGAGCGCGGCGAGGAGTTGCTGAACCGGCCGGAATCGGCACTGCTCGGTAACTCCGTCTGGGACGAGTTCCCCGAATCGCTCGATTCGATGTTCGAAGACGAGTATCGAGCAGCGATGGAAACACAGGAACCGACGACGTTCGAAGCCTACTTCGACCCGTTGAAAACGTTGTTCGAGGTGCACGCCTACCCTTCGACGGAGGGGTTATCGGTTTACTTCCGTGACATCACCGACGAGACGCGGATTCGAAAGGAACACCGCCGGGAGCG
>NZ_JBAWAC010000665.1:0-5403 GCF_049589095.1 Haladaptatus sp.
CCTATATTCTTTTCATGGTCGACCCCTCCGACGAGACACGACGGACTTTTCTCAAACTGACCGGTGCTGCTATCGGAACGACAGGATTTGTGGGGATTGCAGCGTCCGACACGGCAACGACCACGAATCATGCGTGGTCGTCGTTTCAAAACGATACGGGGAACACAGGGAGTAGTGCCGATGGGAATGATCCCGGTCCAGGAGCATGGGTCGATTGGAGCGAACAGGTGAGTGATCGGGGTCTCTATTCCCCGACCGTAGTCGACGGAATCGCCTACGTTTCCGATTCGTCCGGAGGAATAACGGCGTTCGACGTCGACTCGCGGAACGCGTGCTGGACGACGCATATCCGAGGACTGGACTACGCACCGACCGTCGTCGGGGATACCGTTTACGTGGCCGGAACCGACCTCGTCGCCCTCTCCGCCGAGGACGGGAGCGAGCGGTGGCGGTTCGAAATCGGCGTCATCGAATCGTCCCCCGTGACCGTTGCTGACGGCATCGCCTTCTTCAAGACCAGCGATGTGAACGGACAGGGTGCCTGCTGGGCGATCGATACCGAGACCGGAACGAAACAGTGGCAGGTCCGTCTCCCGTCCGGAAAGGACGGCGAGACACCGAGCGCCGAGAACGTGCCACCGGCAGTCGTCGACGGAACGGCGTACTTCGCCGACAAGAAAACGGTATATGCTCTCGATGCGACCGACGGACAGCCACAGTGGCAGGCCAGCACCGACGGGATGATCGACCACGCGCCGACCGTCGCAAACGACACCGTCTACGTCTCCGGACGGAAAACGTTCGCACTCTCGACGGAGGACGGAGCGGCACGGTGGACGACGGACCTCGGCGATTCGACGCGACTCAGCCAATCACCCGCAGTCACCGACGACACAGTCGTCGTGACCGACGGCGCTCGGGCACGGATTTGGGCACTCGCTGCCAACGATAGAACCGTACGGTGGACGGTCGGAAGTCTCGATGGATCGGCCGGAACCCCATCGATCGCCGACGGAACGACCTACGTCCCCATCACACGGGATAGCGGCGATGGACTCGTCGCGTTCGACCTTCGGAGCGGCGACCAGAAGTGGTGGGTTCCGGTACGTAATCTCGATACCTCGTCGTTGCCGCCCGCTATCGACGACGGGATATACATCGCTGACCGGGAGGGCTTTCTCTACTCCGTCGAGGACCCCGAATGGCTCGATTGGCGAGCGAACGGGATCGGTTCGATGAACGTTGGCGAAAACGTCTACCTTCAGAACAACGCACTGCGCGCGCTCGACACTGAAACCGGAAAGAAACGATGGCGCGAAGAAGGCGATACGCCACCGGTTTCCGCGAACGGTATGGTGTACGAGACGGATTGGTCGGCGGTCGTCGTATACTCACCGGACGGAACCCAACAGTGGCGTTCCGAATGTGACGGCGGTATCACGACCGTTCCGGCCGTCACCGATGACCGCGTCGTCGTTGGCGGCGACGGATGGGTGACCGCGTTCGACGCAACGACCGGCGTGCACGTATGGACGAGTACCGGCGACTGTGGCGGACTCGGGTCGGTCGATATGGTCGCTGTCCACGACGAAACGGCATTTGCACTCGTGAACGGTCGGGTCGTGGCGCTCGATGCCGACGGAGAGCAGTGGTCCACCGGGGATGGTGTGCGAGCCGTCGCAGTCGATGATGCGGTGTACACCGGTACCGATTGTAACGAAGTCGTCGCCTACGATTTCGACGGAACCGAGCTGTGGCGTGTAACCCTCGAAGACGGAGACACAGTAACGAGCCTCGTCCCGGATGACGGTCTCTACGCCGTGACGAGTGACGTGACGAGCACCGGAACCGATAGTCGCGACTGGCTGGTTTCGCTCGACGACGGGAGTGTTTCGTGGACGTTCCACCCGAAATTCCTCCCGTTCGGATCGCTCTGTGAACCGGTCGTCGGCGACGAAACGGTGTACGTCGGCGCCAGCGACCGCCGAGTGTACGCGCTCTCGGCGAGCGACGGAGCGGAACGACGACGGTTCGAAACCGGCGGCGAAGTCGAGTCCGTCGCGGTGGACGACGAACGCGTCTACGCGACGAGCGACGGTACCTACGCGTTTAGATAGCGGGCGTCTTACGATGCGGAACAGCGGTTCGGCCCCAGTTCGAGCTCCGTCGCCTCGTCTTCACCTTCGGGTTCGTCCTTGCCACGGTTGATGGCGATGACCGTTTCGTAGTTCGGCGGTTTTTCGGGCACGTCGTCCGAAAGACGGGAAACGAATGCGTCCTCGTCCAACTGGAGTACGTCGAGATTACGGCGGAGGTCACCGACCGTCGACCGAATCGGTTCGCCGGGATTGCCGTGAGCGAACCGTCCGTCTTCGGTGACGGTAACGTGTCCCGGCAGGACGACGACGCTGTCCGGGTCGCTCATCAACACCTTGTGAAGGGAATCGTACTGCATCTTTGCTCCCTCTGCTGCGCCTTCGTCACCGAACTCCAGTTCCGTGCGACCGATGGAGTCCACGAACAGGGTGTCCCCGGTGATGACGGCTTCGTCGTTGACGAGATAGCTGGTGATCTCGGAGGTGTGACCGGGCGTGGGAACGGCCTTGATATCGGCGTTTCCGACGCGAACCACCTCGTTTCTGTCGAGGGCGTCGTACTCGTATTCGACGCCGCGTTTGCGGGCGCGCTCGCTGAGATGGTACGGGACACCGAGTCCGTCGGCGAGCGTACGCCCGCCGGAGATGTGGTCGGCGTGGACGTGTGTGTCGAACACGTGGGTGATTTCGTATCCACGATCATCGGCCGCTTCGCGGAACTCGTCGGTGTGTCGACTCACGTCGATAGCCGCCGCCTCCCCGTCGCTTCCGACGAGGTAACCGAGACATCCCTTCGCACGTCGCTGTATTTGTACGATTTCTACATCACCGTCCGTTTCGATGGGGACGCGGTCGTACACCTCACTCCACTCCTCCATGCCACCGGTGACGACTTTCACGTTTTCGAACCCGTGTGCTTCGAGTTCGTCGACGAAATGTGCCGATGAGATCCCCTTCGCACAGATGGTGAGGATCTCGTCGTTTCCGTCGAGCATCGATTCGACTTCCGCAGCGCCGTCCTCCGACAGCGACTCGTCGGGACCGAACGGGAAGTTCCGTGCTCCAGTGATATGCCACGATTCGAAGCTTTCCTCCGGTCGTGTGTCGAGGAGGGCGAAGTCCTCGTCAGTATCCTGCCTGTTCGCCAACTCCGCGGTGGATATCGATTCGACCATGTTCGACGGTTGAACTTCCTCGGGGAAATGTTGTTTGGCCTTGTGCCGACAATACAATATTAGTTCGACGGACGGTTGTATCCTATCGGACTCACCGTTCGTTCCATCGGACTTATCCACGACACTCCCCAACCGAACATCGATGGAGCGAAGCGCGGCGATAGAGCACGTCGAGGAAATCGTCGAGACGGTCGAGAACGAGACCATGCCCGTTCCCGTGCGGGAGATTTGGGTCTACGGGGATATTGCCCTCGGCCTCGACCCTATCGACCGATTGGACGTGTACGTAACGAAGGACATCCTGCTTCGAGGCGACGATACCGACCGGGAGGAAGAGTTCGTCGAATCACACGGCGTGAAGGGTGTCGGGAAGACGGTCCGTGCGGCGTGGGCCGACGAATATCCCGATCTGATTCGGGCGAGCGAGAGCGGCTACTCTGCGCCCGAGAAGTGTCTCGCGGCCCATCTACTCCCCGAAAACGACCCCGTCCACCTCGAAGTCTGCAATTCGAGTTTCGAGGACAACGTTACCCAACGCCTACGCGGGGCGATGGCACGGAACGCCTACGAGCAAATCCTCGATCCACGTGGGGTCTGTCTCTGGGTCGATGGACAACGAAGCGAAGAAGCGTTCCGGAAGTTGCGAGCAGGGGAGTTCGCGTTCCCGACGCTCCCGGCCGCGTTGGAGATGCTCGGCATGGATGAAGAGGAGACGAAGAAAGCCGCACAAGCCATCGAATCCTATCGCCGTCGGCAGGACGGAACGACGGTTCGCGGTGATGTCGTCTAACGGAGGGCACGAACAGGCGGCACGCAGGTTCTCACGCGAGGGAGCGCCACACACCCGCCTCGACCACTCGCGCGATACGGATTTCAGGTCACGCCGGTCTTGGTCCCGGCATCGTATATGAACCCTCGCAGCATTATCCCTCGAACTCGTCCTCGAATCGGAAGACCCACGTTCCACCTTTTTACGTCGTCGGGTCGGCAAGCCGACCGCTCCTCGCAAAAATCTGGACCAAAAACATCCCGGTCGGTCGCATCACTCACGGCTCACACGGCAAGAGCGTTGCTCTTGCCTGTTCCCGTTCGCCGTTCGTCTTTCGAGGCGCGGTGCGCCTCGCATCCCTCGCGGAACTACCCCTCGAACCCGTCCTCGAATCGGAAGACGCCGTTTCGCTGAACGACTTCGCCGTCTACCTCGATGAACGAATCCTCGCTCATATCGACGATCATGTCGAGGTGTGTGGCGCTCTCGTTGAACGGTTGCCCCTCGGGAACCGTCTCGCCGATGGCTTGCCCGATGGCGAGGTGAATCGTGTCGCCCATCTTTTCGTCGAAGAGCATGTTGTAGGTGAACTCGTCGATGTCGCGGTTCATCCCGATACCGAGTTCGCCGAGTCGGCGCGCGCCCTCGTCGGTGTCGAGGGTCCCTTCGAGGACGTCTTCGTTCTTGTCGGCGCTGAAATCGACGACTTCGCCGTTCTCGAAGCGGAGCCACGCACCTTCGATTTCCCGTCCCTGTCGGACGAGGGGTTTGTCGAACAGCACTTCGCCCTCGACCGAGTCGGGGACCGGTGCGGTGAACACCTCGCCGCCGGGGAGGTTCTTCTCGGCGAAGTCGTTGATGGTTTTCATACCCTTCACCGACATCGTGAGGTCCGTCGTTTCGCCGGAGACGATGCATACTTCATCGGCAGGGTCGAGGATTTCGACCATCTGCTCCTGGAACTCGCGTTGTTCGTCCCAATCCTTGTTTATCGCGTTGTACACGAACGTCTCGTAGGCTTCCGTGCTCATCTCGGCCAACTGGGCCTCCCCCGGGGCGGGGAACTGCGTGCCGACCCAGCGTTTGCCCATCCGTTCCTGCTGGATGGGCGCGTTGGCGCGGGCCTTGGCGGCGGATTTCTCCGCCGGGACGTCGCTGGTCTCCGCCGTGTTCTCCGCTCCTTTAATGATGATGACGGCGTCCGTCTCCTCTATCGCCGCCAGCGTGTGGTCGAGCAGACCGAAATCGTCCGCGTCGCAGGAACGGAGGAACGCCCGGTCCGCCCGTTTGCTTCGCATCGACAGCGACGGTTTCGCGCCACGTTCCCCGAGTTTTTCGTACAGCGCGACGACGAGGTCCTCGG
>NZ_JBAWAC010000666.1:0-2274 GCF_049589095.1 Haladaptatus sp.
TAACCGTACTGTTGAACAGCGAGGTCAGCGCGGCGGCCGCGGGCAACGAACTGTCCACGAGCGTGGAACCGGAAAGCGATTGCCCGGAGGCCCAGATGACCGCGATGTAAAACGCCGCGGCCATCACGACCGAGAGGACGATCAACCGACCGAGGGATCGATATGAAACGTCGGCTTCACCGGCGGCTTGCGGAATCACGTCGAATCCAACGAACATGAACGGCGTCATGACGACGACCGTGAACAGCCCCGACCATCCCGCATCGGTGAACGACGGTGTCGCGGTGGAGTGTCCGTTGAAAATCGCACCGATAACGAGGGTGACCCCTGCAAGGCCGATGATGAGCGTGAGGATGGTTTGGAACTGCGCCGCGGGACGGACGCCACGGTAGTTGAGCATCGTCATCACGACCGCGCCGATCCCGCCCGTCAGTACCCACGTCGCATAGACGGGTTCCCCGGCGATCGTCCACAGGTGGAGAACGTTGAAGCCCGGGACGAGATAGGCGAGCGCGGACGGCAGTGCGACCGCTTCGAAGATGACGACGCTGACGTACCCGAGGATGATCGCCCACGTACAGACGAACGATCCGGCAGGCCCGAGCGCTCGTAAACTGTAGACGTGTTCGCCACCGACGAAGGGCATCGCCGACGCCAATTCGCCGTAGATCAGGCCGACGGTCGTCACCATTACGCTCCCGATGGCGAACGCGAGAATCGCCCCGGTCGTTCCCCCCTCGTCGATCCAGTATCCCGTCTGAATGATCCATCCCCAGCCGATCATCGCACCGAACGCGAGGACAAAGATGTCGACTTTCGACAATACGCGTGTTAACTCATCACCAGTGTGGTCTGCTCCCATGGTAACGTTGGTTCCACTGCGTGAATAAATAATTTATCCAGCAGCGAATACACATTACGGACGTTCTATTTTCGAATCGCACGAACGGCGTCGGCACGAATCGTGCGATTCGGTCGCCAAACGATGACGTCCGAACGTGGTTTCGAGAGGGTTCCCCGCAACTCAGACGGGAGAACGTGGGGACATCGGCTTCCCGTCGAAAACGGTACAGCGGCACGTTCAAGTCGCTATCTGGCGTATAGTGGATGGGCGTGACAGTCGGTCAGGTGGGAGAGATACGATCGAATCGGACATCGGTCAGTTTCGTCGTGGCCACCGTTTTCTTGGTCGCACGTCTTCGGCCGGTCTCCCGCGTACGATCGTCGAGACGCCCGATACAATGGAGACCGAACCATGCCGGACAAGACTAAGAGAGCCACCGACGGAGAACCACAACCGATTCAAGCCGATCGAGGTGCCTCCATCCTCGGTCCACGGAACGTACCGCTTGAGCGGGAGAATCCGGATCTGTTGGCCTCGCCCGACACCGATGCCGGGACGATTCCCAACTTCAAGTTCCCGTTCGCGGAGGCAAGAAACCGACTGACGACGGGTGGGTGGGCACGCGAAGTGACCAAGCGGGAGCTGCCAGTCGCGACCGACCTCGCCGGGGTGAATATGCGTCTCAAACCGGGCGGGATTCGCGAACTCCACTGGCACACGGAGGCCGAGTGGGCGTACATGCTCGCCGGTCGTGCGCGGGTCACTGCCGTCGATGCGGACGGCCACAACTTCATCGACGACGTCGGCGAAGGTGACCTGTGGAACTTCCCGGCGGGCGTCCCGCACTCGATTCAGGGATTGGAGGAGGGCTGTGAGTTCCTGTTGGTGTTCGACGATGGAGGTTTCTCTGAGAACGAGACGTTCCTCATTACGGACTAGTTCGAACACACGCCGCGTGACGTGCTCGCCAAGAACTTCGGCGTTCCCGAGTAAGCCTTCGACGACTTGCCGCACGACATCGATCACACGCGGTACGTTTTCGACGGAGAAGTCCCCCCGCCGTTGGACGAGGACGAGGTCGATTCACCGGAGGGGACGGTTCCGGAGAGCTACACGTACCGCTTGCTAGATCAAGAACCGAAGGAGGTGGAAGGTGGGCAGGTCCGCATCGTCGATTCGACCGATTTCCCCGCAGCGACCACCATCGCGGCGGCGCTCGTCGAAATCGAACCGGGAGCGATGCGCGAACTGCACTGGCACCCCAACGCCGACGAGTGGCAGTACTACATCGGCGGGAAGGGACGGATGACTGTCTTCGCGTCGAGCGGGATGGCACGGACCTTCGATTACCAAGCAGGGGACGTCGGCTACGTCCCCTTCGCGATGGGCCACTACGTCGAGAACACCGGAGACGAAACGTTGCGGTTCCT
>NZ_JBAWAC010000667.1:0-4468 GCF_049589095.1 Haladaptatus sp.
GGTAGCGACGCAATTCTGCCCGGCATTGGAGAAGATTCCTCGGGCGACGCCGCGCGCCGCGTTCTCGACGTCGGTGTCGGGGAGGACGACCGCCGGAGCTTTCCCTCCGAGTTCCAGGTCGACCGGCGTGATGTTCGCTGCCGCAGCCTCCAACACCTGTTGACCGACCGCAGTCGAACCGGTAAACGTGATCAGATCGACACCGGGATGATCGCTCAGGGCCGCTCCAACCTCGCGCCCCGACCCTGGAACGAGGTTTACGACGCCGTCGGGGAACTCCTCGACGAGAATATTCCCGTACCACATCGTCGATAGCGGTGCTCGACTCGGTGGTTTCGCGACGACCGTATTTCCCGTGGCGAGGGCGGCCGCGATTCCCCGGGACCCCAACAGGAGCGGATAGTTCCACGGGATGATGTGTGCGGTAACGCCGTAGGGGACCCGTTTCGTGTAGTTGAGTCGATTCGTCGAAGTTGGGATCGTGTCACCTCGGACCTTGTCCACCACGCCCGCGAAGAAGCGAAACTGCTGGGCGGTTTCCATGACCTCGCCTTCGGCCGTGCCGAGACATTTCCCGGTCTCCGCGACGAGGAGTTCGCTGAGTTCGTCCCGATCCTCCTCGATCCGCTCGGCGACGGCAAGCAATCCGCGTTCACGTCGGGCGGGGTCGCTCTCTGCCCACTCCTTTCGTACACTCCGCGCAGCGTCGATCGCTTCGCTCGCGTCGGTTCGTGTTCCGGTCGAGACGGTACCGACCGTCTCTCCCGTGGCGGGGTTTTCGACGGAACGCTCGGTCCCACCTCGAACCTGCCCGTCGATTCGCATCTCGTAGCTGTACATACCGGTCACAACCCTCGGATCCGGCCTAAATATTTCCCGGCTGATGTGGGACTGTTTATAATATGTGTCGGGGGGTCCCCGATTGACGGGGAGGCAAATCACTCGGAGGGTTCGTGAACGGTGTCGCCCGCCGAGTCCCGCTGCTCGGCCATGTCGGGTGCGGCGTCACCCGTCGCCGCGTTCTGCTGGTTCAGGGCGAAATCCTCCTCCGGAGCCCGCACTAGGCGATGGCGACCCCTGACAGCGAAATAGATGATCCCGCCCGCATACCACAGCGCCGCCCCGATAACGCCGAACCGATACGACGGGTTCAGGAAGAGGAACACGAAGGTAACGGCCGCGATAACGATTGCGACCACCGCACCGAACACGCCGACCGGACTCCGATACGGTCGTCTGAGGTTCGGGTACTCTCGCCGGAGCAGGATGAACGCCAACGACTGCATGATATACGAGATCATGGCGCCGAACACCGCCATGTTCAACAGAACCGCTCCCACAGGACTGTCGCTCGGCGTGAGCCAGATCAACAGCGCCGCGACGTAGCCGATCAACGAACCGGCGATCAAAGCGACGTGTGGCGTATCGCGCTCGTTGTGGGTGACGGAGAGCCACTGTGGGAAGTACCCCGCCCGGGACAGCGAGTAGATGTTACGCCCGAACGCGAAGATGATCGCGTGAAAGCTCGCCACCAATCCGGCCACGGCGATCAACGAGAGCAACGCCGCACCGACGCTGCCGGGGAATATGGTTTTGAAGCCCAAGAACAACGGATTATCCGCCTGGCCGACCTTCGCCGCACCGGGTGCGATGCCGCTGTTGAGGAACAACGTCAGGAACGCCGTGATGATCAGCGTCACGATGCCCAGTATCGTCGCTTTGGGCAGGTCGCGTTCCGGATCGTGTGCCTCTTCGGCCGCTAGCGGTAGTTCCTCGATGGCAAGGAAAAACCAGATCGCAAACGGCAACGCCAGGAAGATGCCCTTGATACCTTTCGGCAATAGCTTGCTCTGACCCGAATCAGCGGGTACGGTCAGTGCCCAATCGAACGAAAAGTGCGGAATCGCACCGATGAAAAAGACCGCCAATATGCCCAACGCGAGAAAGGTGATGAAGACGGTGAACCGGAAGCTTTCCTTGACGCCCACTATGTTGAGTCCGACGAAAATACCATAGAATATCGCCCACCAAACCGGCGCGGGCATGGAAAAACTGAGCAATGCCTGTGTAACCGAGTTCATGTAGCCGCCGATACCGACGACGATGACCGCGGTGGTGATGACGTACTCCATGTTCTCACCCAAGCCGGTGATAAAGCCACCCCAGGGGCCCATGGCCGTCCGTCCGAACGAATAAGCACCCCCGGTGTGGGGAAGCGCCGGTGCCATTTCCGCGATGGAAAAGCAGAGCCCCAGATACATGACGGCGATGATGATCGTTGCGATGACGAGGCCCATGAAACCACCGGCAGCGAGACCGAAATTCCAGCCGAAGAAATCGCCCGAGATGACGGCACCGACGCCGAGTGCCCACAGCGACCAAATCTTCGCATGCCGCCGTAAGCCACGATTTTCGAAATAACTATCATCCACATCGTTGTACGTAACGCTACCCCCTTCTTTATCTGACATTGTTCCAACTCTGAATCATCTATAATCACCTAAACAGTATCTCCGGCATTTTGGGAGCACTTATCAGCGAGCGCCGAGCTCGTGCGGAGACGTTGGCTCAGAATTCGTCGTCCGGGCTATCAACTCCGATGAAATATTTCAAAATTTTCAGCTATCCACAACCATATAGGGATACGCTGGTTCTATTTCCGCTATGATTGAATACTCGTTTAGAATAAAGCACGAGGGATGCTGGACCAACAGTTTCAACGATGCGTTCCCGAACGCGCGTGCATCCATCATCTACTCCTATCTCGTTCACGGAACGAGCGTCACGATGATCGAGGTGACGCAGGTCGAAGAGGGGGAGATGGATGACCTCGTCGATTGGCTAGAGGATCACCCGGTGATGAACACGAGTCGACTCGTTAGCTTCACTAGTGCCACCAACCGGGGCGTTGTCTGTCTGGAAGGCGATTACGACACCGAGACCGAACCGGTACTGAACGTATTACTCGGAAACAGTTGCTTCCCGACGATACCAGCGACCGTCGCCGATGGGTGGGAACATTGGGACGTCCTCGCCCCGACGCACGAACAGGTGAGTCGCGCTCACGAGGAGTTACAGCGATTGGGAACCGTACAGATCGACTCGCTGCACTCGCCCGAGTTCGAGGGAATGTTCATGGGACTCCTCGAAGTCAAGAAAGCGATACAGAACCTCTCCGCTCGGCAACTCGAAGTGCTCTCGCTCGCGATAGAAGAAGGATACTACGACTCCCCCCGTTCGTGTAAACTCAAAGATTTAGCCGAACACGACCCGACGGGCGTCTCGACCGTCGGAGAACACCTTCGGCTCTCGGAGGCGAAGATTCTGAAAGCGATCGGTCCGATGCTGGACCAACCCGCCAAGGATTAGAACTCGTCCCGATACTCCTCGCGTTCCCATTCGGTCACGTGGTCCATCGATCGATCGAACTCATCTCGCTTTAGCTGTATGAACTCCTCGACGAGCACCGAACCGAGGGCATCCTCGATCACTTCGTCGTTCTCGAGGTGTTCGAGCGCCGCCCAGAGGGTACGGGGGAGACTCTCGTAGCCTTCGTCGTAGGCATTCTTGATCGTTGGCTCTCCCGGATCGATCTCGTTTCGGATACCGTCCAGTCCAGCCGCGAGCGAGGCTGCGAGGCCGAGATACGGGTTACACGACGAGTCGGGAACCCTGTGTTCGATACGCGTCGCCGAATCGAGCTCGGGTGGTAGGCGAATCACCGTCGAACGGTTGTCCGGTCCCCACGCGATATTGACCGGGGCCCAGATACCTGGGAGGAGCCGTTTGTACGAGTTGACAGTCGGCGCACAGATCGCTGTCAGCGCTTTCATGTGTTCGAGGAGGCCACCGACGAAGTGCCGTCCCGTCTCGGAAAGCCCGGACTCCCCAGCGGGATGCTTTCCTGCGGGAAAGCGGATATCGTCGGTATCGCTTTTGAACTCGTTCTCTGACCCCGTACGGTTCCACAGGCTGAGGTGGAGATGCATCCCATTGGCGTCCTCGTGTGAGTGAGGACGAGGCATGAGCGTCGTTTTACATCCGTGCTGCCGCGAGACGGATTTGAGCATATGGCGGAGGAACATGACGGTATCCGCCGTCCGCAGGGCATCGTCGTACTCGATATTGATCTCGTACTGCCCCGGTTGCGATTCCTGATGGACACCGAGAACGTGGCCCCCCGCCGCTTCCATCGCGTTCGTCCAATCGCGGATGAGGTCCGATCCCATGTCGAGGGCGTCGAGGTCGTAGGAACAGCGGTCGTTGTAGGGAACCCATCCACCATCGCCGTCCGGACGCAGGAGCGAGAACTCGGTTTCGACCCCGACACATGCCGTGTATCCCTCCGACGCGAGGTCTTCGAGGACGCTCCTGAGCGCACTCCTGCTGCAGAGGTCGAAGCGTGAACTATCGACGTTGGTCAGATCCGAGAAGACCGCCGCCGTGTCGTCGGCCCACTCTATCGGCA
>NZ_JBAWAC010000668.1:0-4844 GCF_049589095.1 Haladaptatus sp.
ATTGGAACGTCCGACCCAACTGCTCTTTCGTCTCGGGTTCCGCGGTGTCGAAGCGCTCTTCGATCTCTTCGTAGCGTTCGCGGGTCTCCTCGGTGACGCTCGGCGTCACTTCGCCCAGCGCCTCCTCGAAGTGCTCGGCCGTGATGCGGACGTTACCGACGCTCTCGCCGATGTCCTCGGGAGAGACGGTCGCGACGAACTCGCGGCTAGCGGCCATCGCGGCCTCGCGACAGACGGCTTCGATGTCGGCACCGACGTAGCCCTCGGTCTGAGCGGCGAGTTCCTCCAAGTCCACGTCGTCGGCGAGCGGTTTGTGCCGCGTGTGGACCTCAAAGATGGCGTGGCGAGCCTCCTCGTCCGGCACCGGCACGTGGACGTGGCGGTCCAAGCGACCCGGGCGCAGGAGCGCCGAGTCGATGAGGTCTGGGCGGTTCGAGGTGGCGATGACCACGACGTCCTCCAATTCTTCGAGGCCGTCGAGTTCGGTCAGCAGTTGCGAGACGACGCGCTCGCTGACCTGCGTGCCACCGCCGCCGTCGCGGCCGCGCTCCGTCGCGATGGAGTCGATCTCGTCGAAGAACACCACGGTTGGGGCGTTCTCACGGGCCTTGCTGAACACTTCACGCACGCCCTTCTCGGACTCACCGACCCACTTCGACAGCAGCTCGGGACCCTTGATCGAGATGAAGTTGCTGTCGCTCTCGTTGGCGACGGCCTTCGCCATCAGGGTTTTCCCGGTTCCCGGCGGCCCGTACATCAGGACGCCTTTCGCGGCCTGCATGTCGAGCGCCTGGAACACCTCGGGGTAGTCGAGCGGCCACTGGATGGTCTCGCGGAGGCGTTCCTTGGTGTTCTCCAAGCCACCCACGTCCTGCCACGTGACGTCGGGGACTTCGACGAACACCTCGCGGAGCGCCGAGGGTTCGATTCCCTTCAGCGACTCCTTGAAGTCCGCCTCCGTCACCTTCAGTGACTCCAGAACGTCCGCCGGAATCTCGTCCGAATCGAGGTCGAGTTCCGGACGGACGCGTCGGAGCGCGTTCATCGCGGCTTCACGGGCCAACGATTCGAGGTCGGCACCGACGAACCCGTGGGTGTTGTCCGCGTACTCCTCCAAGTCCACGCCGTCCGCGAGCGGCATTCCGCGGGTGTGAACCTGCAGGATTTCGAGCCGTCCGTCGCGGTCCGGCACGCCGATCTCGATCTCGCGGTCGAAGCGACCGCCACGGCGGAGCGCGGGATCGACAGCGTCCACGCGGTTGGTCGCCGCGATGACCGTGACTTCGCCGCGCTCCTCCAACCCATCCATCAGCGAGAGCAGTTGTGCGACGACGCGGCGTTCCACGTCCCCACCCGCCTCCTCACGCTTGGGTGCGATGGAGTCGAGTTCGTCGATGAAGATGATCGCGGGGGCGTTCTGTTCGGCCTCCTCGAACACCTCGCGCAGTTGCTCTTCGGATTCGCCGTAGTACTTCGACATGATCTCCGGGCCGGAAATCGTGCGGAAGTAGGCGTCGATCTCGTTGGCGACGGCCTTCGCCATCAGCGTCTTCCCGGTCCCCGGTGGGCCGTGGAGCAGAACGCCCTTCGGCGGGTCGATGCCGAGGCGGCTGAACAGCTCCGGATGGCGCATCGGGAGCTCGATCATCTCGCGAACCTGTTCGAGTTCGCGCTCTAGACCGCCGATGTCCTCGTAGGTCACGTCGGGTCGGGCTTGACCGCCCGCACCGCCGCTCGCCGCGATCTCCTCGGCTGGCCGTTCGCTGATCTGGATGTTCGTCGAATCGGTGACGACGACCGTTCCGTCGGGATCGGTCTCGGCGACTTTGAGCGGGATGGATTGACCGGAGCCCATGCCCATCAGGCCGAAGCCGAACGGGATCGCTTGGCCCTGTGTGATCGCTTGGCCGCTCAACTTGTCACGGATGTGCGGCGCGATGTTCCCGCGAATCTGGAGGTTCTGCGGGAGCGCGATCGTCACCCGGTTCGCGGGGCTTACGTCGGCCTTTTCGATGCTGACCTTGTCGTCGATGCCGACGCCGGCCTCCTGCCGAAGTTTCCCGTCGATGCGGATGATTCCGCGACCCTCGTCCTCGGGGTAGCCGGGCCATACTCGCGCGACTGCGCGACCTTGCCCACGCCCCTCGATGACAATGTAGTCGCCATTCTCGACGCCCAACTCGTCCATGGAGCGTCGGTCAACCGCCGCGAGTCCACGACCCGCGTCCTTTTGCTTGAGCGGCTTGACTGTCAGTTTCATTGTCCCACCTCGATAGTGAGGACACCATTGTTGATAAACGCTTGCGCGTCATCGGCCGACAGCTCTATCTCGGTCTGGAAACTGTCGCCGTCGCGCTCCACGACGACGATTGCCACGTCGCCCAGCACGTCCACAGATACGTCGGCCGTGCCGAAATCCGCGGCGATGAGCTCGCCGTCGTCGTAGTCGTAGCAACGGGCGATACTATCTTCCTGCTGTGATATGTGTTCGAGAGTCATCTTTAGCTAACCTTTGGTTAGGTACACAGGTATAAATAACTTTCGCTGATTACAGCCTTGCAGTACTGCGATTCTCGTTTGGAGGTACAAATGTGGTCCACATATTTTTATCCCCCATCTTGCTTTCGATCCGACCCGTCCACACTCGGACGCAACTCCGACATCGGACCCGTCTCTGACATCGAACACGCAACTTCGACATCGAACTTTATACTTCGTGCGCGAGAACGAATCGTATGGAGTCAGTCACGCATCAGGGTCGGGAGATTGCATACCGCGTCGTAGACCGAGGTGGCGACGGAAATCCGGTTCTGTTCGTCCACGGCAGTGGGGGAACACACGAGATTTGGAAGGCACAACTCGCTCGGCTCGCGTCCGAGTTTCCCGTCGTCGCGCTCGATTTGAGCGGCCACGGTGGCTCCGAGGACGTCGATTCCGATCCCGGTTGGGGTACTCTCTCCGCATACGCTGGCGACGTATTGGCGGTTGCAGAGGCGACAGACACCAAGACCCTCGTCGGTAACTCGCTCGGCGGTGCCGTCGTGATGCATCTGGTCCTCGAACGTGATTTCGAACCCGAAGCGCTCGTCCTCGCCGGAACCGGTGCACGGCTCTCCGTCCTGGACGACTTGCTCTCGTGGTTGGACGACGATTTCGACCGAGCGGTCGAATTCCTCCACGGGGGCGACCGGCTGTTTCACGACCCGGACGACCGATACGTCGAACTGTCGAAGGAGTCGATGTATACGGTCGGCCAGCGAGTGACGAGTCGTGATTTCCATTCCTGTCATACATTCGATGTTTGCGACGAGATTGACGGGATCGCCGCGCCGACGCTCGCCGTCGTCGGCGAATACGACATGCTCACGCCGCCGTGGTATCACGAATTCTTGGCCGAGAACGTGCAGGACGGCAGCTACGCGGAAATCGAGGGAGCGGCCCACCTCGCCATGCTCGAAACCCCCGACGCGTTCAACGAGACGGTCGTGGAGTTCCTCGATGGCGCGCGGTAGTCGTTAGTCGGACGTACCCGAAAAACCCGCGTACGACCCGAACGACATACTACCCGAACGAACCGCGTTCGTTCTCAAAACAGCTCTCGATTCGAAACCGGTTCAGTACACGCCGTCCAGTTCGTCCTCGACGTGACTGTGTTTCTTGCCGGGGAACTCCTCCGATTCGACCTCGTCCCGATACGCCGTAACCGCACGCTCCATCTCGCTTTTCACGTTGCCGAACTGCTTGGCGAATGGCGGACTCCACTCACCCAGTCCAATGACGTCGTTGATGACGAGGACTTGCCCGTCCGTGTCCGGGCCTGCCCCGATTCCGATGGTCGGGATGTCGAGTTCCGCGGTAATGGTCGCCGCGAGGTTCGATGGGATGTGTTCGAGGACGAGGGAGAACGCTCCCGCATCCTCGTGTCGTTTGGCGAGGTCGAGTATCTCGTCCGCCTCGTCCTGTGTGGTTCCCTGTCGAACGTGGCCCAACTGATTGACGCTCTGCGGTGTCAGACCGAGATGGGCCATCACCGGAACACCGAGGTTCGAAAGCGTCTCGGTCAGTTCGACGGTGTGGGGGCCGCTCTCGATTTTGATGGCGCTCGCACCCTCCTCTTTCAGCATTCGACCCGCGTTCTCGACTGCGGTCTTCTCGTCGTAGCCGAAGCCGAGGAACGGGAGGTCGGCGACGACGAGGGCGTCTTCAGTCGCCCGCACGACCGAGCCAGTTCGACTCGCAATCTCGTCCACCGTCACTGGAATCGTCGAGTCGTATCCCAGCACTGCGTTGCCCATGCTGTCTCCCACGAGTATCATGTCGATACCGGCCTCGTCTATAACGGCCGCGGTCGGCGCGTCGTAGGCCGTGAGCATCGTAATCGGCTCCTCGCCCGCCTTGGCGCGGATATCCCTCACCGTTGGCATACCTCGAACTCGTCGGTCCGACGGCTTAACCTGCCCGGTCGGGAACGTTCACCGGAATCCGACCTGATAACCCTTAAGGCGGCTCGGTTCCCGCGTTTAGCTGTGCCGGAACCAGTCGAAACCTACGAACCTGACGGCATCGACTACGGATGGGTGATGCAGATGACGTTCGTCACCACGATTACCATCGGTGCGCCACTCGTCGCACTTCTCGCGTTCGTCACCGGCGTCTCACTTCCGACGTGGAGTTCGCGCGCCTCCTTCGCCATCAGGATCGGTGCGATCGTATGGTTCGTCACCGCAATCGCCGTGTTTCTCTACGCTCGCGCCCATCAGACCCCCGAAACGTAATTTTAACCAAAGATATACAGTGATACGCATTTCCAAACGAAAAGGCGCTATTTTTGGGAAATTTAGGAT
>NZ_JBAWAC010000669.1:0-1767 GCF_049589095.1 Haladaptatus sp.
TTCGCTGGATAGGAGTAGCGGTCACGTGGCATGGCCAGCACCTCGTCGGTGTGTAAACCGTAAATCGCCCAAACCAGCAAGAACGACTTGTGGGAAGCCTCGCCGTTTACGGCGAGGAGGATGTCACGGCACGGCAAATGATCTATCAACTGTCTAGGTGGGAGAGAGCATGTTTATATCCTGCTATTTAGAAAGATATAATATATAAAGACAGTTGAATACAAGTGAACAATGAGTAAAAAAACTCGGACGACGACGATTCCTACGATCGGCTGCGGCCGCTGGAATCGGTGTCTCCGGTGGAATCGCCGCAAGTGGTACAGCAGCAGCAGATAATTCACGTGAAATACAGGTACTTTCCAATAGTAATTACTGGGAATATCAAATATTCACCAAAATAGGCTTCGACGACGTGGAAAAGGGTAGTTATGCTGACGGAGATGACTACATTTCCAATGCGGGAAACAACGCGGGTGGACAAGTTAGTAAGGGAGGGCAAGACACCTTCTGGATGGATTCTGACGATTGGATCACTGGCATTAGAGTCACCTATAACGATTACGGATACATAGATATCGACGTAGCATCACCAACGGATTACTACGAAGCAATCGGTGTACAGAGGGACCAGAATCCGGACTGGCCCGGATATAATTACACCATCGACATCGATGGGGATGTGGAGCCCAATGATAGCCATAATTATTTCGACTATGGTCAAGATTCCATTGATGGTGGGACATTTAGAGGTACTGTTGACCCCGGAGATACGGACAGTGTCCTGAGAACAGGACCTCCGACACACGTATTCATTGAAGATCCGAACTCTCCCGGTCTTGGATTGGAGATATTTTTATTATCTCCGCACAGGCTGTGTGCGAAAACACAAAGAAAGCACTTTAACGGACCGCAGAAGCCGAAGTAGCGGTCCTAATACCGATCCAGAGTACCGTGCCGAGGTTTCGAAAGTGGACGAAAATGGACCGTGTTTCCTCAGTACTTCCCCGCCAACTCCTCGAACCGTCCGAGGTCGTGGCCGTGTAGAACGTCGCAGTCGTCCAGTCGCTCCAACTCTTTCAGCGTGTAGAGGCTCTCGCGCCACGCGCGTTCGCTCCACAGCAGGCCGGGACCGAGCGGTACCTCGTCGGTGTAGTTCGCATCGACGTAGGCCTCATCCCCCGCGATAAGTAGGGTTCCCGCTTCCGTCTCGATTCGCGCGCCGAGGACGCCCGGCGTGTGCCCCGGCAGGTGGTGGAGTTCGAAGCCCTCGGCAATCGTGTGCGTGTCTCGGTGGACGATTTCCCAGTTCAAATCGCGGTCGAAGTCGGGTGCCAAGTAAGCGATCGACCCGTCGTCCGTCTTCGCCGAGTAGTAGGCGAACTTGAGTTCCTCCTCGTGGACGTACACCGGGACGTCCCTCCCCTCGAACCTGTCGAGTTGACCCGCGTGGTCGAGGTGGAGGTGACTCATCACGACGCCGTCGATGTCGTCGAGTCCGTATCCATTCTTCCGAAGGTCGTCTTCGAGCGCGTGCTCCTCGGCGTCGTAGGCTTCGAACGCTCCGTACAACGGGTCGGGCCAGTACTCGGCGGCGTTCTCGGGACAGCCGGTGTCCCAAAGAAACGTCCCGGCGTCCGTCTCGATGACGGCGTTCCAGACGACGAAATCGATCAACTCGTGGGTGGGGTTCGGATTTTCGGCGCTCGCCATCGAGTAACCGTCGATGACGTAGGCGGTGTCGGCGCGGACGCGGCCACGGTCGATGAG
>NZ_JBAWAC010000670.1:0-4494 GCF_049589095.1 Haladaptatus sp.
CAGATACGCGAAATCGACCCCGACGACCCGCCGTTCGGCCCGACGCTCGGCCCGTGTGCGGACGGCACGCCGCTCCTCGACTGACGATTCTCGACTGGCGATCCGTTCCGCCCGAATCAGCGCTCCAAAACGTCCCGGTATCGCCGACCGGCGTCGGTATTCGCGTCGATTTCCGTCCGAATTCGGTTCGAGATCCAGTCGTCCGCGACGTATCGTTCGTACACCGGGAGACGCTCGTGGAGCGGAACGCCCGCCGATTCCGCGATGTCCTCCAGTTCGCGCAGGGCGGGCCATTCGTAGTCCGGATTGATGTAATCGTCCGTGACGGGTGAGACGCCGCCCAAATCGTCCACGCCGCAGTCGAGCAGTTCCCGCGTCGGCGAGAGGTTCGGCGGCACCTGCACCGAAATCTCGTCAGGAAGCGCCACCCGCGCCATCGCCACGACCCGGCGCATCGTTTCGACCGACGGTTGCTCGAACCGCGAGCGTTCGTTCGGGACGACGTTCTGAACGATGATCTCTTGAACGTGCCCGTACCGTTCGTGCAGTTCCCGAATCGCCAACAGGCTCTCGGCCCTGTCGCGCCACACCTCGCCGATGCCGACGAGCAGTCCGGTCGTGAACGGCATCCCGAGTTCGCCCGCGTTGCGAATCGTGGCGAGTCGCTGGCCCGGATTCTTCCGGCGCGGCCCGGCGTGTGCGTCCACGTCCGCCGTCGTCTCCAACATCACGCCCATGCTGGCGTTCACGTCCGCGACGAGTTCCATCTGCTCGCGGGTCTGATCGCCCGGATTCGAGTGAGGAAGCAGACCCACGTCCAGCGCGAGTTCGCACACCTCCCTGAGGTAGGAGTGAATCGAGTCGTGGCCCCACTCGTCCAACTGCTCGTGAATCCGCGTGTAGCGGTCGTCGGGGTCGTCGCCGAAGGTGAACAGCGCCTCGGTACAGCCCGCATCGACGCCGGTTTCGAGGATGTCCCGCACCTCCTCGGGGGACAGCAGGGACGCCTGCCCCGGCGCGTCGAAGTAGGTGCAGTACGTGCAGGTGTAGCGACACGCCGTCGTCAGCGGAACGAAGACGTTCTTCGCGTAGGTCAGCGCGTCGGCGGGCGACGCGTCCGCCGGGGTGACGGCGAGCAGTCGGTCGATTTCCGCTTCGTCGAAAGTGATGTCGATGTCGTACTCTTCGGCCCCCGGAATCATACCGTGGGCTACGGAAGGAGGGGTAAAAGGGTTTGGAGCTTCGGGTCGGAAACGAATCCCCCACTACCCGAATCCGAAGTTTCAAGCAACGATACAAAATACGAACCGGTAGATGTCCCCGCCAAGCGATGCCGGGCCGAAGGAACTACTCCACTGGTTTCGAACGACCGACGAGGAGCCCGTTCCCTTGTTCCGCGACCTACTGAAGACGTTACTGTGGCTCGTCGCCATCGGTGCCCTCCTGTTTGCGATCACGGGTGTGTGGCCGCCCATGGTCGCCGTTGAGAGCGGCAGCATGCAACCGCACATGGAGAAGGGCGACCTCATCGTCGTGATAGAGAAGGGTCGATTCGTCGGGGACGGGTCGTATGGCGACACGGGTGTCGTGCCGTATCGCGCGGGGAAGGGGTCGGGCTATCGGTCGTTCCATAGCTACGGGGACGTGATCATCTATCGGCCGGACGGCGCGACCGGGGAGACACCGATCATCCATCGTGCTCGGTTCTGGGTGCAAAAGAACGAGAACTGGTACGATAGGGCGGATCAGAAGTTCATCGGAAGCGCGGACAACTGCAAGGAGCTTCCGAACTGTCCCGCGCCGCACGCCGGGTTCATCACCAAGGGCGACCACAACGGCGAGTACGACCAGGTTTACCGGGGAATCGGCGGGCCGATCAGCAGTCCCGTCGAATCCTCGTGGATCGTCGCCAAAGCGAAGATTCGAATCCCGTGGCTCGGCTGGGTTCGGCTGGCGGTCTGATCGTTCGTTTTCCAGGTTTTTCCTACCGCGTGACCGTCACGCGACCGCTCGTCACCGAGAGCGAGAACCCGGCGTCTTCGAGCCAATCGCTGGCGGCACCGTCGCCGTGCAACAGCACTTCCGCGAGGTCGTCCGGTTCGTCCACGTCCGTCGCGAGCCGATGGGAGTCGAGTTCGGTGACTGACGCGTTCGCCGCCGCCGCGATTTCGACGTGGTCGAGATACGAGGTGCCGTGATAATCCACCCGAAAGTCGGGATGGCGGGCGACGAGCGCGTTCGTCCCCCCACCACGGCCCGGCGCGAGGACGACGTCGTCGTCGGCCGAGAAGAGGCGTTCGAGGGCATCCGGGGTCGCCAACGCGAGGTCGGCCATCACGATTGCCGTGGAATCCCGCTCCTTTGATTCGACCGATTCGGCAAGTACCGCGTTCACCGCGGGCGTCAGCGGGCGAGTGTCGATTGAGAGTGGTGCATCGATATCGATTTCGCGGGTCGTGAGCACTCGTGGGCTCCGACCGGTCGCACGAATCGTCCCGAGAACGTCTTCGAGCATCACCAGCGCGAACTCGCGGCGCTCGTCGGCCGACAGCGTCCCGGCGAGTCTCGTCTTCGGTTCGCCCGCAGCGAACGGCACCACTACTTGCATGGACGGAAGTACTCGGTCGGCGTGTTAAGTGGTTGCGAAAACGGGGACGACAAAAGAGGTCTAACTGTGTGCCGCCGTCAGCGCAGACGGTAGTTGTTCTGCTGCTGGGAACGGTACCAGAACCCAGCACCGCCGATGATGATGATGACGAGAACTGCGATTCCACCGTACATGAGCAGCTTGTTCTGTTGTTCCGACTGCTGTGCCTTGTCCGATGCCGAGTTGGCGCTCTTTTTGGCCTTGTCGGCGAGGTTAGCGGCGAGGTCGAAGTTCTCCCCGTTGTACGCCGAGATGGCGTCGTTGAGGGAACTCTTCGCATCCTCCGTGTTCGCACCCGAGGACGCGTCGTCGATAGCGTCCTGTGCGGCCGCGATGGCGTTACGGGCGTTCTTGCTGTCCTCGGTGTGGTAGTTCGCCGTCCACGTTTCTATCTCCTCGGTGTTGCCGCCCTTTCGGGTCTGGCTGAGTTTTGCGAACGTGAACGCCTGTTGGGGGTCGTACGAGAAGTTCTCGACTTCGGGCACCGTACCGGACACCTTCACGACCGCTTTGCTCGCGTCGCTGTCGAGCGCGAGCGAGTGGTTGAACGTCCGGCCGTCGTAGGATTTTTTGGCCTTCTGGTTGCCCGCTTGGTCGTACGTCGTGACGGTCCACGTCACGTCGGTCAGTTCGGTTTTCCCGTGGAGCGTCCACTCCTCGTAGTTGCTGTAGAGGTCGGTCAGCGTCATCGTCGCGGTGACGGAGTCGCCGACTTTCGCGTCGCTCGGGACGTCCTTCCCCTTCGTCGAAATCGCCGTGGCAGGTGTGACTGCCGAGAGGGCGAGCGTGGCGACGAGGAGGAGGGCGAATAGCTTAGAACAACGGGTCGAGTTCATCTTCATCATCCTCGACGAGGTTTTCGAGGTTCGTCTGGCTCTCTTGTTGAATGTCGTCGATGTTGTCTTGAGCTTCGATGGCGACCTGCTGGAGTTCCTTGATTCGTGGAACGTTCGTGATTCCCGAGAGCAGGACGACGCTGGCGACGCTGGGCTCGTTGACGGGGTAGTCACCGCCACGGACTTCCATGCTACCGGTCTGCTCTTCGAGCCACTTGCGACCGCGCTCGATACCTTTCCGATTCAGGTGAGGGGACGGCCCGCTCATGACGAGGAGGGCGCGCTCCGTTCCCTGAATCTCACAGGGCATGGTCAACCGGCCGAGCGCCGCTTTGCGGACGAGGCTCGTGATTCGGTTGGTCGTGTGTGCCGTGTCCTTGGCCTGTCCGCCACTGCCGCCGGTGAAGCGGGAGAGAAGACCGCCGGAGTTCTGCATCTCGACTTCCTCCGCGGCGTAGCCGATGGTGGAGACGCCGCCACCGGCGAGCGTGTTGATGATCTCGCTGGAGTCGACGACGCTTTCGGCCACGTCGTCGCCGCCACCGACCTCACCGGCACCGAACAGGATGCCGAAGCGGGTGACGATCTCCTCGTTGATCTCCGCGTAGCCGCCCTCCATGCTTTCGCCGGATTGGCGCCACGCGTCGTTGTCGAACACCATCAAGTTGTCCACTTCGCGGACGAACGTCTGGAACGAACGTGCCGCGTTGAGCGTGTAGATGCCCCCTTCGTCGCCGCCGGGCAGGATACCCAGCCCGTAGACGGGTTCGGTGTAGATTCGCTTCAGATGTTTCGCCACGACGGGCGCTCCGCCGCTTCCCGAACCGCCGCCCATTCCAGCGATGATGAGGAAGGCGTCCACCTCGTGGACGGGGATGTTGTCGGTGACATCCTCCTCGCCGTAAACGGCGAGGCTTCCCACAAGTCGTTCTTGCTGGTTTGGGCGATTTACGGTTTACACACCGACGAGGTGCTGGCCATGCCACGTGACCGCTACTCCTATCCAGCGAA
>NZ_JBAWAC010000671.1:0-7633 GCF_049589095.1 Haladaptatus sp.
GGCGAGCGCGTTCCGCGCTCGCTCGACGCCGTCATCGATCGATTTCACGTCGTCGCGGGCGTACAGCCGAAGTCCCGCGTTGAACGCGACGGCGTCCGCGAGGTCGCCGTCGCGCTCGCCGGTGAGAACCGCCTCGGTGATTTCGGCGGAATCGGTCGCCACGTCCTCGACGTCGAGCGCGTCGGCGTCGAAGTCCATCCCGTGTCGGTCGGTCTCGATCTCCGCGCCGTCCCACTCGACGTACGTCGTGTGGCCCGGTCGAACGTCGTCGTAGCCCTCCAATCCCTGGAACATCAGCACGCGCTCGACGTCCTGGGTTCGGCTCTCGGAGAGGGTGTTGATCATCCGCTCGCCGAACGTCGTGTGGAAGAAGCTCCCGAGGTGGACCGACGCGTCCGCCGGGTTGGCGAGCGTTTCGACGGTGTTGACGAACGTCCGCACGCCGAGCGCGCGCCGGTCGTCTTCGAGGGCGGCGACGGCGGGGTTGAATCGTGCTTGGTCGTAGAAACCGAAGCCGACCTCGTCCGTCATCGCGGCGCTTTCTTCGGGGGAGAGGTCGGTTTCCACGCCGAGTTCGGAGAGGACGTGGCGGTAGGCACACCCCTCGCTCATGGGGACGCGGTCGCCGCTGTGGACGACGACGGGGGTTCCTGCGGCCGCCGCGACGAGTCCCGACGCGACGCCGAGGAGCGCCGTCCGGGATTTGCCGTCGTAGTTCGCGCCGCAGTCCACGGGGTCACGGTCCGGTGCCGCGATTTCGACCGACTCCTCGCGCATCGCGTCCACGAAACCGGCCAGTTCCTCGGGCGTGTTGCGCTTCCAACGGTTCGCCACCCAGAAGCCGCCGAGTGCGACGGGGGACACGTCGCCAGCGAGGATTTCCCCGAAGGCGAACTTGGCTTCCTCGTAGCTCATGTCGTCGGCGGACTTCGGCCCGGAGCCGACGTGTCCGACGAAGTCCCGAAACTCACGAGTCATCACTCGACACCTCGCTCCGAGACGACGGCGTCCGCGAACGACGGCACGCCGACCGACGGCGCACCTTCGAGGAACTCGGCCACGCGGTCGCGCACGGAGACGACGTCGCCGACGACGGTGACCGCGGGCGGTTCGATGCCCACCTCGTCGCGCCGCTCCACGATGGTGTCGAGCGTTCCCGTGACGGTGAATTCGTCGTCCCGCGTCGCCTTCTCGATCATCGCGGCGGGGGTGTCCTCTGGAAGTCCTGCGTTCCGCAGTGCGGTCACGTTGTCCGGCAGGCGACGGACGCCCATCAGGATCACCAGCGTCCCGCCCGCTCGGACCGTCGCCGCGAGTCCGTCCCAGTCGAGCGCGCTCTCGGCTTTCGTCGGGTCCTCGTGGCCGGTGACGAACGTCACGGAGGAGGCATGGTCGCGGTGGGTCACCGGGATTCCGGCGACGGCCGGTGCGGCGACGGCGCTCGAAATGCCGGGGACGATGTCGAAGTCGATTCCGGCGGCCGCGAGGTGTTCTGCTTCCTCGCCGCCGCGGCCGAACACCGTCGGGTCGCCGCCCTTGAGTCGAACCACGTCTTTCCCTTCGCGTGCCAGTCGAACGAGCAGGCAGTTTATCTCCTCCTGTGTGGTTCGCTCGCCGTCCGGCCCGGGCCGCTTGCCGACGTACATCCGCTCAGTGGTCTCGGGACACGACTCCACGATTCGGTCGTCCGCGAGGTTGTCGTGACAGACGACGTCCGCGTCGTCGAGTAGTCTCCGCGCCTTTACCGTCAGCAGTTCCGGATCGCCCGGTCCTGCACCGACCAAATAAACCGTTCCAGTGTGCATGCTCATGTTCGTCCTCCGCGTCGTGCGCTCCGGTACCGCGCTCGGTAGCCGTCTTCGGCGTCGTCTTCCCAGCACCCCTCCATCTTCTGAAACTCCCGTACCTTCGCGATGAACAACGAACATGGCTCCCGGCAGGGGAACTCGCCGTCCCCGCGCGGAACCACGATTTCGTCGTCCGCCGCGTCCCATTCGCGCCGCGCACTGCACTGTGAATCCACACAGCAGGCCTCGACGGCGTGGTCGAGCGCTTCGCGCCCGATGTCCCCCACGTCGGCGTACACGCCGGTTTGGCGCTCGGCCGTCTCCCGAAAGTGGCTCACGTCGAGTTCGCCGTTCCGCTCGCGGTACCAGTTCGAAATCGTCGCCGGGTAGACGAACTCGACGGCCCGCAGGAGGTCGGCGGCGTCGAGGTCCGAACACACCCATCCGGTGGGGAGCGTCGCCGCCGTTGCCAGCGGGCGATACTCCCCATCGTCCGCGAATCGCACCCCGTCGCGCGTCTCCTTCGGGTCCGCGTGCGAGTCGAGTTCGTCCAATTCCTCGTCGCGGTCCTCGACGTGCCGAATCTCGTATCGACGGCTACCGTCGGCGGTCCGCGTGGTCGTGATGGCGAGTTGCCCCCACGTTCGGGTCGCGTCGTGGGGTTCGTCGCTCCCGCCGTCCGCCAACCAGCTCAAAAACGCATCGCGGGCCGCCTCGGCCTCGCGACGCTCGGTGTCGTCGTCCTGCGCGATGGTTTCGACCGGCTCATCCCCGTCATCGAGCGTCGCTCGCGCTCGCTCGACGACGACGTCCGCGACGAGCGGTTCGGTTCCGACGGCACCCGAGTACCAGACCCGTTTGCCATCGACGTCGGCAGGGACGGGATACCCCGATTCGGCGTCGTCGGTCAGACCGACGTCCTCCGGGATGTCCTCTTGGGTGTGGTAGCCGTCGGCGACGAACAGCGGGACGACGACGAGTTCGTCGCTCTCGAAGTGATCGGTCAGGTCGTCGATGTACGGCGCTTGGTCCATGAACAGCGCCCGCACCTCGTCGAAGCGCTCGCGTGCTTCGAGACCCGCGACGTGGTCGCGGGTCGCCTTCGCGCTTCTCGGATTTCGTTCGGTGCCGTGGCCGACGACGGCCAGTCCGACGCCGTCCCCGACGCTCGGGTCGTCGGGGACGTGTTCGGCACGTTCGACGATGACGTCGGCCATCGATTCGTGGGTCCCGACCGGGTCGGCGTAGCGAACTCGCTTGTCCACGTCGAGGTCCCACTCGTCGGTGAGCCGGAGCTCACGGGGGAGCACCTGTTCCGTGAAATACCCCTCGCTGGTGAAGAGGGGGACGACGACAACGTCGGTCGATTCGACCGTTCTGAGGACTTCGCGCAGCGACGGGGCTTCCTTCCAGAAGGCTTCCCGAACCTCCGCGAAGCGGTCACGGGCGCGTATCTCGTCGGCGTGATCGTAGACGGGTCTCGCCGACCCGGCGTTCCGGTGTGAACCGTGACCAACCAGTACGAGCGCCGTGTCCTCGATCATTCTTCGGGTTCTTCGTCCTCCTCGTCCCGTCGGTCGGAGAGGTGCTCCCAGATTTCCGTGCATCCCGCACCGTCAGGGACGTCCTGTAGGTGGTCGTCCTCGCGTGGTTCCTTCGATTGCTCGGCGACGGGCTTCTCGCTCACCGTCCGTCACCCGGTGTTCGGTCGCGTTCGGTTCTCGGTTCGGCACCTGACCCGGCCGCGGGTCGATGCGTGGCAAACTCACTGATATTCATCAGGACACCCTATGTCGGGAATCCCCTAAATCGCGTCTCTACCCGTAATTCCGGCCACTGCTCCCACATACCGGTAAGAACCACTGCTATCTCCGACTCCCGTATTCCGGCAATTCGTGCAGGAAATAGGTTGGCCGTGTAGGTATCGAGCGTTCCGCCCGTTTCGACGTGTCAGGTGATTCGGCGGGGATTGCGTCCGCCGATGTATTGAGGGTTCGGAGACGCGGAGATAGGGCATGGTAACTGCGGTTCGGACGCTGGACGAGGGTGCGTGGGTCAACGTGAACAATACCCGAATCGTCGGCGTAAGCGATATCTGGCCGCTCGTGGACCACGACGTCTGTGATTGTGATACCGCGTTGTTCCTCGTCGAGGTGTTCACCGACATCGGTGTGGACGGTCCGTGGGTGGAAGCCCGTGCGGCGGGACAGTGCATCGGCTGTGGGGAACGGGGCGCGACGGGGTGGCTTCGGATCGGACGCGCCGACGGGGACGAATTCCGTCCCATCGACTACGAAGGGGGCCAACGGCCGTCGAGCACCCGGTTCTCGGACTAGGGAGTGGGGCGCTGCCATGTCTCCGCGATACTTGCCGCTTTTTCCGACCCCCGGCGGGCATTGACGCGGAGATGGGGTGTTTAGGCGTGTGTGCTGTAGCGATTCCCATGCCGACCGACGTAGAGAAATGGAAGGATGATATCTATGGGGAAGAGATCAAGGACCACATGCGTCGATTCGCCGAGGAGGGCTGGGAAGCCATCCCGGAGGACGAACACGACGAGTGGTTCGAGCGGTTCAAATGGTGGGGGCTGTACCACCAGCGCGACGGCCAGGAAAGCTACTTTATGATGCGCATCGGACCGCCGAGCGGCTACCTCGAACCCGGTCAGCTCCGGGTCATCGGTGAGATTGCCCGCGACTTCGCCACCGGCCCGGCCGCGAACCCGGAGTTCGGCAACGGCTACGCCGACGTGACGACGCGACAGGCCGTCCAACTTCACTGGATAAACATCGAAGACGTGCCGAAGATCTGGGACCGCTTGGAAGACGCTGGTCTCTCGACCAAGCAGGCCTGCGGTGACTCGTGGCGGAACATCGTCGGCTGTCCGGTCTCCGGGAAGGACAAACGCGAGTTCGTGGACGCGGTTCCCGTCGTCAAGGACCTCAACGAGAACTTCAAGGGCAACCCCGAGTACGAGAACCTCCCGCGGAAGTGGAAGGTGTCGGTGACTGGCTGCCGCGAAGGCTGTGGCCAGGGCGACATCAACGACATCGGAATCGAACCCGCCGAGAAGGAGATCGACGGGGAGACCGTCCGCGGGTTCAACGTCCGCGTCGGCGGGGGTCTGGCGGGCCGCGAAGCGCGCTTCGCCCGCGACATCGACGTGTTCGCCGAACCCGACGAGGTCGTCCCCGTCCTCGGTGGGCTTTCGGGGCTGTTCCGCGACTACGGTAACCGCGACAACCGCCGCCGTGCCCGCATCAAGTTCCTCGTGGACGAGTGGGGGCCGGAGAAGGTCCGCGAGACGCTTCAGGAGGAGTACGTGGACTTCTACCTCAAGACGGCGGGCAACGACTTGCGCGAGGAGTACTCGTACAACGCGGGCGTCCCGGACGACCACGGGCACGCCGACCACGTCGGCGTGCACGAGCAACCCGACGGGAACTACTACGTCGGCCTGAACGTCCTCGTCGGCCGCGTCGGTGCCGAAGAAATGATCGAACTGGCCGACATCGCCGAGAAGTACGGGTCCGGAGAGGCGCGACTCTCCCAACGTCAGAACATCATCCTGACGGATATTCCCGAGGAGAATCTCGACGCCCTGCTCGACGAACCCGTCCTCGAACGCTACAGCCCCGACCCGCACCCGTTCCAGCGCGGTTCCATCGCCTGCACGGGAACGGAGTTCTGTTCGCTCTCCATCGTGGAGACGAAGAACCGCCAAGTGCGTCTCTCGCGCTGGCTCAAGGAGAACGTGGAGCTTCCGGACGACGTGGAGAACTTCCACATTCACCTCTCCGGCTGTACCGCGTCCTGTGCCCAGCCGCAGATCGCCGACATCAGCCTCCGCGGCATGAAGACGCGCAAGGACGGCGAAACCGTCGAAGCCCTCGACATCGGCGTCGGTGGCGGACTCGGCAAGGAGCCGAGCTTCGCGACGTGGATTAAGGAGCGCATTGCCGTGGACGAGGTGCCCGGCGCGATCCGAAACCTCATCGACGGCTTCGCGGCCCGACGCGAGGACGGCCAGACGTTCCGCGAGTTCGTGCACTCGCTCCACGCCGAGGAACTCGAAACCCTCGCCAGCCCCGAGGAGACCAGCTACGAGGACCCGTACATGCACAACACGAAGAAGACGTGGTACCCGTACGCCGAGGACGACGACATGGACGCCAGTCCGGCCCCCAACAGTCCGGCCGACCCGATTTCCGGCGATGACTGAGCACAGCGAAGGAGTCCCGGAAGCCAGTGAGCCGCAGCGTGAACACGACCGCCTCACGCTGTTTCCGGCGATGACTGAGCGCAGCGAAGGAGTCCCGGAAGCCAGCGAGTCGCAGCGCCGAAGGCGACCGTCTCGCGCGGTTTCGGGGGACAACTGAGATGGCCGACCGCATCCTCTCGGTGAACGCCTACACCACGTTCGACCTGCTCGACGCCGTCGCGGAGGGCCACGGCTGGACGGACGAGGCGATGGCCGTGCTGAACGTCAAAACGCCGCGGAAGAATCCGGACGAAGTCCTGCTCGAACTCGAACTGGACAACGGCTCGCTGGACGACCTCCCAGCACACGCCGACACGGTGTCGCTCTCGCCCGACGAGGCGCGGACGCTCGCCGGGGAACTCGAACGCTACGCCGAGAAGGTCGAGGACGAGCAGGCTTAGAGGTTGTAGCGGAAGTCACACGAGGTGCAGCGAAGCGAGTCGTTTTTCCGCACGATGACGCCGATACCGCACTCCGCACAGACTCCCTCGTACGCGACCGAGCCCGCCCCCCTGCGGAGCATCTCGTCCCGAACCCGTTCCATCTCGGCGATCTTTCGTCGCTGTTCGGTTATCTGCCGTTGAAGCCGCGCGAGTTGCTGGAGTTGCCGCTCTTTCTCGGTTCTGCCTGCCGATCGTCGCCCTCGTGTTCGCATGTGCTGACCACCATGTGAACGAAGGAGTGCGACAGACATTAACTAGCACTCATTGTTTGCAAGGTATTCATTACCGTTTCGCATATCGATCGATAGTCAGGTTGGACGGTGTTCGTTCTACGGGGTGTGCGAATGGCGACCTCAAAGCATATGCTGAGTGTGATTAATCTCCCGTATACGGATGAAATATCTCTCACGTCGTGCAGTTCTGGGGGGCGCCAGTAGCTCCCTGATTGCCGGTGCTGGATGCCTCTCACCCTCGAAGTCCGAACCGAAATCGAAAATCAACTTCATCTCCATCAAAAACAAGCGAAATCACGCGGTCGATGTCCACCTACGGGTAAAGGATGCATCGAAGATTGTACTGGAAGAGACTCATCACCTGGAGACGTACTCGGGTATGTCGCCAAAATCGTCCGTCTACTACACCGAACGCCCAGTCAAGCACTCCGGCCGTTACGTCGTCACGGTCTCGGTGGACGATACTCCGGTAACCGTCGATACGACCACACAGGTCCATGGCAAGGCGGATTGTGTGGGGATAATTTTCAGGATAGAGCCCGGTTCTGGCTTGTATTACGAGAGCAAAGCAGTGCAGCACTGCTAATTGGATGCTTCGTCCCCACGAAGTGCCGTAGCTATGTCGGTACCTGTTCCTCCCCATATCACGACACCAAAAAAAGCGAGAATCGAGTTAGTTCAGGGTTCGAGCAACACTTTCGTCACGCCTTCTTCACGGCTGTCGAATCGCTCGTACATATCGGGCGCGTCATCGAGTTCGACGCGATGTGAGACGACGAAACTCGGGTCGGCGCGGCCCTGAATGATGAGGTCGCGGAGTTGTCGGTTGTACTCCTTGACGTTACACTGTCCGGTCCCGACCTTGAGACCCTTCTCGAAGAACTTCCCGAAGTCGATGCCGAGGCGGCC
>NZ_JBAWAC010000672.1:0-4938 GCF_049589095.1 Haladaptatus sp.
TACGAGCAGTTGCAGTACATCGCCGGTCTCCGCGGCGTGGACGCCGACGACCGAATCGAGCAACTCCTCGACCGGTTCGACCTCCTCGACGACGCGAACGAACGCGTCGGGACGTACTCGAAGGGGATGAAACAGAAAACGGCGCTGATCCAGACCGTCCTCCACGAACCCGACGTCGTCTTCCTCGACGAGCCAACGTCGGGTCTCGACCCGCGTGCGGCACGGACGGTGCGCGAGCTCATCTCGGAACTCACCCACGACGGGATGACCGTCTTCCTCTCGACACACATCCTTCCGGTCGTGGAGGAGCTCGCCGATACGGTCGGCGTGCTGTACGACGGGTCGCTCGTCGCCGAGGACTCCCCCGAGCGACTCACCCACCGCGCCGAGGAGGAACAGACGCTCGAAGACGTGTTCCTCGACGTGACGAGCGAACACCCCGCCGCGGCGTCGGTGGAACAATGAACTGGCCGACGCCCCGCCGGAGCGCCAGTATCGCCCGAATGGAGTATCGACGGAGCATCCGCGCCATCGCCAAAAATCCCGTGCAGATGCTCGCGTTCGGGGTTTTCCTCCTCCTGCCCGCTGGCGCGACCGTTCTCGGCGCGTATCTCGCGTACAAGCTGGGTGGTGAGCTCCGAACGACATCGGCACCGATACTGATGGGCGCACGCGGTGCATTCGCCGTCGCGTGGGTCGGTCTCTCGGTGATGGTTGCCTCGCGCTCCATCGGGAAAACCGGACGTATCGACAACGAGGCAGGTATGCTGACGACGGTTCCCGCCCGCGACGTGGTCGGTGGTCTCCTCGGCGGGGAACTCATGCGGTTCGTCACCGTCGGTGCGATTCCCATTCTGGCGATCAGCGGCGCACTCAGCGCGTCGCTCGGGACGCCGCTTCCGCTCATCACCATCGTTCTCGCGCTGCTCGGATTGACACTTCTGGCACTGCTCAGCGGCCACATCGTCGGTCTTCTGCTCAAGCTCGCACTCGCGCGCTCGGAGGTCCTCGCACAGTACAAATCGATCATCGCGGTCGTCGTCTTCGTTCTCTATATGGGAGCCATCGTAACGAACGCGTTCGGCGACATCATGACGTCGCTCGGTCTGATACTCCAGAACGCGCCGACGGCGTGGCTCGGGGACTTCCTCGTGCTCGGTATCCCGGGGGCGTCCCCCTCGTTGGCACGGGTCGGTGGCGCGGTTGCCCTCGTGGTCGTCGGCGTTCCGATCCTATCCGCCATCGACGTTCAGTTGGCGACGCGACTCTGGTACGGCGACCGAGTCCAACCCGAGAACAAACAGTACGACGCCGACGAAACGAACGCCGATTTCCTCGCCGGAATCGCGTCGAGACCGACGCGCTCCGTGGTCGAAAACGTGTGGCGGCGGACGAAACGCGCCCCGCTTCGGCTCCTCTACGTGATTTATCCGATCTTCTTCCTCACCGGCCCGATTCAGGACGCCGTGCAGGCGGGCCACGTCACGGGGTCCCTTCCCGTCCACGTCTCCTTCTACGGGGCATGGGCACTCGGCGGCGCGACGCTCAACCCGCTCGGTGACGAGGGAGCCATGTTGCCGGTGACGCTCATCTCGACCGTCGGAGGCAAACAGTTCGTCAAGGGCCACATGATCGCGGTGAGCATCGTGGGACTCCCGATTATCGTCGTCGCCACGGCGCTCACCGGGTTTTTGAGTCCGCTCGAACCGACGCGCTGGATTCTGTTGACGGGGGTGAGCGTGCTGCTCGGTCTGGCGGGAATCGCCGTCGCGATCGGAATCGGCTCGACGTTCCCCCGGTTCGGCGAGGTCAACGTCACGAAAAGCCGCCGGGCGGTCGTCCCGAGCAAGACGGCCTTCGTCACGTATTCGGCCGTGCTGATGATCGGGTACGGCGGTGCCGTCGTCGCTATCACGCCATCCACGGCCGCCTCCGTCGCCTCGATGGTCCACTTCCTCACCGGAGTTCTCGGCTACGCGCTGAAGGTTTCACCCGGAAGGGTTCGTCTCGTCGCCGGAGCGGTTGCGGCAATGCTCGGTGTCGTCGCACCTCCGGCCGCCTACCGCTACTCGATTCGAAGGTTCGACTCGTACGTCCTCGACGGCGACGATTCAGGTATTGCCGCCCTCCGAGGATTGTTCGACCTGTTCGATCACGCCTGACAGACACCCCTTTTCGACGAGGATCGCTCGGCCCAGAACGGACGATGACGGTCGTATCTGGGGTCTCACACGGTTGCGGAACTGTTTTACGCCCCGGTGGGTGAAGAACTACCAACAATGAGCCAACTTGAGGAGGAGTATCGCCTCGATTATTTCGAGGAAAACGGCTTTGTGCGAAAGGAATGCTCCGAATGTGGAGCGCATTTCTGGACGCGCGACCACGACCGAGAGACGTGCGGAGAACCACCGTGTGAGGAGTACGGATTCATCGACAACCCGAGTTTCGACGAGACGTACTCGCTGGCGGAAATGCGGGAAGCGTTCCTGTCCTTCTTCGAAGACAACGACCACCAACGGATCGACCCGTACCCGGTGGCGGCGAACCGCTGGCGGGACGACATGCTACTCACTATCGCTTCTATCGCAGACTTCCAGCCGCTGGTCACCTCCGGAGAGACACCACCACCGGCCAACCCGCTGACCATCAGTCAGCCCTGCATCCGGATGCAGGACATCGACAACGTCGGGAAGACGGGGCGACACACGATGGCCTTCGAGATGATGGCCCATCACGCGTTCAACGCCCGGGAGGACATCGACGACCCCGAGCAGTACGCGTACGAGGGAGAGGTTTACTGGAAGGACCAGACGGTCGAGTACTGTGACGAGTTCTTCGAGTCGATGGGTGCGAATCTCGATGAAGTCATCTACATCGAAGACCCATGGGTCGGCGGCGGCAACGCCGGACCCGCTATCGAAGTCATCTACCGGGGCGTCGAACTCGCCACGCTCGTCTTCATGTCGATGGAGCAGGACCCGGAGGGCGAGTACGAGATGAAGGATGGCAACCGGTACAGCCCGATGGACACGTACATCGTGGACACCGGGTACGGCCTCGAACGCTGGACGTGGGTGTCACAGGGAACGCCGACGGTGTACGAAGCCGTCTACCCCGACATGATCGATTTCCTCAAGGAGAACGCGGGAATCGAACACACCGACGAGGAGGAAAAACTCGTTCACCGCGCCTCGAAGCTCGCGGGGCACATGGATATCGACGAAGCCGAGGACATGGAAGCCGCCCGCGACAACATCGCGGACAAAATCGGCGTCTCGACGACCGAACTCGTCGAGCTACTGGAACCGCTCGAAGCCATCTACGCGATCGCCGACCACTGCCGAACGCTCGCCTACATGTTCGGCGATGGCATCGTCCCGAGCAACGTCGCGACCGGCTACCTCGCCCGGATGGTACTCCGACGAACCAAGCGTCTCTGTGACACCGCGGGCGTCGATGCACCGCTGGACGAACTCGTGGACATGCAGGCCGAACGTCTGGGTTACCAGAACCGCGACACCATCCGTGACATCGTCCGGACGGAAGTCGAAAAGTACCGCGAAACCCTCGAACAGGGTGGCCGTCGCGTTCGCCGCATCGCCAAGCGACACGCCGAGGAAGGCAAGCCGATCCCGGCCGAGACGCTCGTCGAGTTGTACGATTCTCACGGGTTGCAACCCGACATGGTCGAGGAGATTGCCGACGAGTTCGGCGCGTCGGTGGCGATTCCGGACGACTTCTACAGCCTCGTCGCCGAACGCCACGACAGCGGGGAAGCCTTCGAGGAGGAAGAGTCCGAAGACGACCGCTTCACCGACCTGCCGAAGACCGAGCGCCTCTACTACGAGGACCAGTACCGAACCGACTTCGAAGCCGTCGTCCTCGACGTGTTCGACCGCGAGGAGGGCTACGACGTCGTCCTCGACCAGACGATGTTTTACCCCGAAGGCGGAGGACAACCGGGCGACCACGGCACGCTTTCGACCGAGGAGAAGACGGTTCAGGTGTCGGACACGCAGATCGAGAACGGCGTCGTCCTCCATCGGACCGACGAAGCCGTCGATAAGGGAGCCATCGTCCGCGGAAAGATCGACGCCCAACGCCGTCGCAGGTTGATGCGTCATCACACGGCGACCCACATCGTCGTCCACGCGGCCCGCCAGATACTCGGCGACCACATCCGACAGGCCGGTGCCCAGAAGGGAACCGACAGTTCACGCATCGACGTGCGCCACTACGAGCGCATCGACCGCGAGACGGCCAAGCGAATCGAACTGCTCGCCAACGAGATCGTCATGGAGAACACGACGGTCCAGCAGGAGTGGCCCAACCGCCACGAGGCCGAGGAGGAGTTCGGGTTCGACCTCTATCAGGGTGGGATTCCCGGCGGAACGAACATCCGCCTCATCCACGTCGCCGAGGACGTGCAGGCCTGCGGTGGGACGCACGTCCGCCGAACCGGCGACGTCGGCGCTATCAAACTCCTGAACACGGAGCGCGTGCAGGACGGGGTCGAGCGACTCACGTTCGCCGCCGGTGACGCCGCCATCGAGGCGACGCAGGAAACCGAGGACTACCTGAACACCGCCGCCGACACGCTCGCTGTTTCGCCCGCAGAAGTTCCCGACACGGCCGAACGCTTCTTCGAGGAATGGAAGGCGCAAGGCAAACAGATAGAGGACCTGAAAGAGCAACTCGCCGAGGCCCGCGCCAGCGGTGCGGGCGGCGGCGAGGAAATAGCGGTCGGTGACACGACCGCCGTCATCCAGCGTATCGACACCGACATGGACGAACTCCGCGCCACGGCCAACGCGATGGCCGAGGACGGAAAAATCGCGGTCATCGGCAGCGGTGCCGACGGCGCACAGTTCGTCGTCGCGGTGCCGGACGGTGCCTCGGTGAACGCCGGGGACGTCGTCGGCGAACTCGCGTCCTTCG
>NZ_JBAWAC010000673.1:0-2431 GCF_049589095.1 Haladaptatus sp.
GACGAGCAGTTCGGCTTCCGCCGACTCGTAGCCGAACAGGTGGTGTTTTCGATACACCGCTTTCCGACGGCCGTCACGGTCGAAGAAGACGGACGTGTTCGAAAGCCCCTCCTCGGCGGGAGTCTCGCCGTCCGTCAGCGAAAGGTCCTCCACGATGCTCCCCGCGAGCACCGCGATGTCGCGCTCGTCGGCGAGATCGCTGATGCGTGTGAGCGTCGGCCCGGTGAGCGATTCGGCGTTTCGCTGGTACGTCTCGAAGGCGAAATAGCCGACGTTGAAAATTTCGGGAAGCGCGACGAGGTCGGCACCGCGCGCGGCCGCTGATTCGATGGCGTCCGTCGCTCGGTCGACGTTCGCCGCCACGTCACCCCCTTCGACGGCGATCTGTGCGAGTGCGAGTTTCACGAGACGACACCGACCTCGTTCCGAAGTGCGCGTTCCAAGTTCGTCAACTCGTCGTCGAGGTGTTTCTTGAAATAGCGTTCGATGCCGGGAACCTTTCCCTCGACGACGAACCGATTGTGGAGTTGACTACCGTCCTCCGTTTCCTCGATTTCGTGTTCACCCGTCACGCGCATCGCCGACGACTTGCCGACGAACTTTACGTACCGTGGTTTCTCACGCTTCACGTCCTCGGTCTCGACGGGGACCGTTCGGTTCACGAACGGGATCGGGAGTTCGATGTGCCACGTCGCTCGCTTGCCGTCGCCTTTCAGGTCGTAGTCCGAAACCACACTGATGGCCTTCGCTCGGTATTCCGGCTCGGCGATGAACCCCCACACATCCTCGGGCGGAACCGGCAGGTCGAAGGTCCGCTCTACCCGGACAGTCATACGACTAGATTAGGCTGTAGCGGTAAAAAGCCAGCCACTTAACTCGGACTTACTTTCCACGTCGTGGAACGTGCACGCCCCCACTTCTCGATGTCCACGTCCTCGGATTTCTCTGCGAGGCGTGGAAGTCGGGAGCCGACTTGCTTGGACGAAAGTCCGAGATGCTTGGCGATGTTCTTTGCGCGGAAGTAGCGTTCACCACCAGCCACGCTTTCGCGCAGGAATTCGAGGATTCGCTGTTCCTCGTTGCTGAACTCAGTCATCCTCGGAACCCACTACGCGCCTGACAGCCTTAACCATTATCCTCCGCGAAACAAGTGTCTATTTCCTGCCACCGTCAGTAGAGGTGGATCGCGGCGATCGCGAGCACACCCGCGGTCACTGCTGCCCCAAAGCCCCACGCAGCAGTGACGGTCCCAGGGGTAAGGAAGCTTAGCGCTGCACTAGCAATCGCAAGGAAAATGAACACGACGGAGAGGCCGATTCCCATATCAGTCGTAACCGACTGTGATCCTGCCATGCGTTGGTCTCTTTGTGGTGCGGACTTAGTTCATTCTACTCGGAACAACGACGGGAGACCGACGACATCGATTCGGGAGTTTTTTCCCGTCACTCCGTAGGAACTCTCATATGGTTGGTGAAAGGCTCAAGCGAATCTTACCTATCGGAAAGCGAGGATTTCTCGGAATCCTACTCGTCGTCGTACTCCTCGGAGCAGGCGTACTGTACGGTGTTCTCGGCGTCCCACACGTTGTCGGCGTGGACAATGAGTTCGGAAGAGTGACAAATAAAAATGCTGATATACAAACCGCTCTCGTCGTCGCAAACCCGAATCCCGTCGATCTCAAGGCCGGCAACACGTCGGTGAACTACACCGTCGAAATGAACGGTGTGACGATGGCGAACGGCAGTCAATCGAACCTCCATCTCGAAAAGGGGAACACGACGTTACGATTCTCGACGGAGATGCGAAACGACAAAATCCCCGAGTGGTGGGTAACTCACATCCGAAACGGCGAACACACGACGCTTCGGATCCACTCGAAGGTCCACTCCTCGCTCGTAAAGAAGTCGGTGGACGTCCCGTACAGCAATGATATCGACACGGACATCATCAGTGGGTTCAACTCCACGACGACGCGTCCGATAAACGCCAGCATGCCGTTCGTCTCTGACCCCGTCCTCTACGTGAACGAGACGAGCGCGAACTGGGGAGCGGTGACGCGTTCGAAGACGCCGATTCGGATGCGAATGCGGGTGTACAATCCGAAATCCGTGACGTACACGATAAGCGAAATCGGGTACGAGATGACGATGAACGGTATCGCCGTCGGAAACGGAACGACCGAGCACCCGTACGCGATTCCCGGAAAATCGGAGAAGACGCTCCGCATGCGAACCATCATCCAGAACGACCGGTTGGACGATTGGTGGGTCAGCCACCTCCGTAACGGCCAACGGACGGACCTGAAGATCAGGTTTTACGCGAAAATCGAACTGCCGAGCGGCAAGACTGTTCGTGTGCCACTCCGGCAACTCACCTACGAAAAGCAGATCCAGACCCACATCTTCGAGAACGATTCCGCCGAAGGGACGCT
>NZ_JBAWAC010000674.1:0-2604 GCF_049589095.1 Haladaptatus sp.
CCGCCCGTTTGCTTCGCATCGACAGCGACGGTTTCGCGCCACGTTCCCCGAGTTTTTCGTACAGCGCGACGACGAGGTCCTCGGCGACCGTCGGTGCCATTACCTCGACGGTGTCACCTTCCTCGATGCTCACGGAATGATCGACGATGACTTCCGCATGCTCTCGAATTCGTGGGTCCATACGATGAGAAGAACCGTCAACTTGAAAACTGTTTCAATTTAAACAGGCAGTTCAAACGCGGGCGGTCGTCACGTAGAAGGGAACGACTTCCGCACGCCGGTATTCCTCCGCACCCATCTGTCTGATGGTCTCTCTCCCCATCTCCCGCCACTCGGCGCGCAGGTCGTCGTACTCGTCGGTCGAAAGCGGTCCGACCAGCGTGTCCCGTCGGTCCGTCAGCGCGCTCGCGGTCGCCTTCCGTTTTGCCGCTTCGATGTCCCGTTCCGAGTACGGCGGTTCGACCGTCTTCGCGTGGTGGTACGGATGGGTCGAAGGGTCGTGGAGACCGGCCGTTCGGAACAGTTCGCGTGTCCCCTCCCCGCCGAGGGTGATGTCGGTGGCCGTTCCCGAGACGTACGCCTCGCGAGCAGTTCGGGACAGGGAACGCTCCTCCGGTACCGTCGATTCGACGGAAACGGCGGCGTTGTCGGGTTCTATCGCCGCCACGAGATCCGAGGAGACGCGGGCGAATTCGCGGACCGCACGAACCGGTTCGGGGAGGTTGATGAGCAACGCCTGGCAGACCACGAGGTCGAAGCTGTCGTCGGGAAACGGCAACCGGAAGGCGTCGCCCGCGACGCAGGGAACGAACTCCCGTGCGACCGAGAGGAGGCGCGGGTCGGCGTCCGTCCCGAAGACGTCGCCCGGTGTCTCGTCCGCGAGGACGCGGGCCAGTTCGCCGGTCCCACAGCCGACGTCCAGCACCCGCTCCCGGGAGTCGAGTTCGAGACCGGCGAGCGCGTCGCGGGACTCCCACATCCCTTCCCGTGTTCGACGGAGATAGTCGGCGGAGAACTCGCGCATGTGTTGTGGTGGATTTTCGTGGGGGGCGTCAAAAACGGGATGGTTCGTTGGCGGGTTGCCGAACGGCAGTGGGAACGAATCACACAAGAGATTCACCGCGATACCAACGTTGATACCACCCCCATCACCTACGAGTAACCAGTGTCAACCCGTGATGATTTTCTCTCCGGTGTTCGCGTTTCCTTACCGATCATGCTCGGGATCATTCCGTTCGGGATGGTCACGGGTGTCGCGGCGGTCGAAGTCGGTATTCCGGCGATTCACGCGATTGCGATGTCGGTCATCATCTTCGCCGGGGCGTCACAACTCGCGGCGACGGAACTCATCGGTCGGGACGCACCCATCGCTGTCATCGTCCTGACCGTCCTCGTCGTCAACCTGCGGATGATGATGTACAGCGCCTCGATCGCACCGTACTTCGAGCGCGAATCGGCGCGCTGGAAGGCGGCGCTCGCCTATCCACTGACCGACCAGGCCTACGCCGTCTCCCTGCTGAAGTTCCGGAACGACGAGCACACCAGCAGACGATGGTACTACCTCGGCGTCGCGCTGTCGCTGTGGACCGTGTGGCAGATTTCGACGGTCGCCGGTATCCTGCTCGGCGCGAGCATTCCCGAGGGGTGGCACCTGGAATTCGCCGTCCCGCTGGTGTTTCTCGCAGTGTTGGTTCCGGCCGTCACCGACCGGCCGACGCTGGTGGCCGCCATCGTCGGCGGCATCGCCGCAATCGCGGCCAACGGCCTCCCGTTCGATCTCGGACTCGTCGTCGGCGCGCTCGTCGGTATCGGTGCCGGACTGCTGACCGAGGAGGTGGCCTGAATGGCGACGACGGAGCTGGGTGATGCGAGCCTCTGGCTCATCATCCTCGTCGGCGGTCTCGGAACGTACCTGATCCGCGTGTCGTTCATCGCGCTGTTCGGCCGACTGGACGACGTGCCCGACGGCGTCGAGCGCGCACTCCGATTGGTCCCCGCCGCAGTCCTCTCGGCGCTCGTCCTGCCCAAGTTCGTCTACATGGACGGGTCGCTCGCGCTCTCGCCGGACAACCTTCGCCTCTTCGCGGGCGCACTGGCCGTCGCCGTCGCGTGGTACACCGAAGACATCCTCGCCACCATCGTCGCCGGGATGGGCGCGCTGTGGCTCCTGAGCTACGTGTTCGGCTGAACAAGCGAGAAGGATAAACGGACGACAGCGAATTCTGCAAACAGCTCAGCGACCGCCACACCGTCATTCCGACCGGGTGAGTGACACAGACATGAAAACGGTCTCCGGAGGTTTTAGAGTGGAAATACTATGTTTGAGTAAAATTTACGGATTGATGATTGACCAGACTAGCCCTGGATGGTGTTTTCGACGGGACAACCGGGGGCGAATCCGCACCGACTACGCCCCCGACGACTTGGGCTACAAATCAACGTCTTTGGTTTTGTTGGAGTAATTGCAACTACTGGAAAGCAGACCGTCTCGAAAGCCCCCGCTCGCTCGCGGTCGCTGTGCGGGATATTTTGGTCTCGCGCTGCTCGACCAAAATAATCGCCCACACAGACGACCAGGCGATGCGCGAGTGGACGGCCCCTTTC
>NZ_JBAWAC010000675.1:0-18276 GCF_049589095.1 Haladaptatus sp.
GGTTGGAGGAACGCGAGCGCGTCGAAACCATCGCGTTCGTCTCCGTACCCCGCGTCCTCGACGTGGAGTGTGACGCCGGAGACGCGCTTTTTCAGGTTGTCCTCGTCCGCGAGTTCCGTGTCCGGGAGTTTCTGCGAGACGAAGACGGTGAGCGTGTCGGTGTCCTCGTCGTAATCGACGCCGAGGACGTTCTTGCAATCGAGGAGGTGTTCGAACGCTTGTGTATGTGTCATGGGTAGGGGTTCTGGAGGTGGTCGTCGGGAGACCATCCGTGTATTTTCACTGCTCGATTCAAGAATATTAAGTCGTGAGTCGTAATATAGTTCATGGTGGTAACGAAAGTATAATTCCCGTCTTCGGCTGTCCGATCCTGCGCGTACCTGTAAACCGTTAAGTGCCACGGCGCGCGAGTTTCGGATAGAATGAGCGATATCCCGGACGATTTCAAATGTACCATCACCAACTGGGATTACATCTACAGTCTCTGCCGCGACGTGAGCGAACAGGTGAAAGAGTCCGAGTTCGAGCCCGACGTCATCGTCGCCCTCGCGCGCGGCGGCTGGTTCGCGGGGCGGTGTATCTGTGACTTCCTCGGCTTGGACGACCTGACGAGCCTGAAGATGGAACACTACGTCGGCGCGGCCCAGAAATCAGGGGAGCCCGAAGTCCGCTACCCGATGCCGGAGGGAAGCGTCGAGGGCAAGGACGTGCTCATCATCGACGACATCGCCGACACCGGCGGCTCGATCAAACACGCCGCCGAGTACGTCAGCGAGCGCGATGCGGGCGAGATTCGGACCGCGACCCTCCAACTCCTCCAGACCAGCGAGTTCGACCCCGATTACATCGGCGAGCGCCTCGAAGAGTGGGCGTGGATCGTCTACCCGTGGAACTTCATCGAGGACATGATCGACATCACCAGCGGCGCGCTCGACCGCGCCGACGAGGACGTGTTCACGAAGGACGACATCCGCCACTACCTCAACGAGTACCACGACGTGGAGCGAATCCAGATGGAGATCGCCCAACCCGACCGTCTGAGCGAAGTCCTCGACGAGATGGTCCGACGCGACGTCCTCGAACCCGAGGACGACGGCTGGCGACTCCTGAAGAACGCGACCGGCGTTCAGTAACGGGGACGAGGGGGTTCGTGCGTGTGACGAAAACGACTGTTCTGGTTTTGCGATTTCAGCGACGATGAAAGATCAGCAGTATTGCCCGGCCCGTCCAACCGAGTGGCGCGCGCTGACGGGACGACGTGGACAGTAGTTCGGCCGCGTCGTCCCGGCAAATCCGTGCGAGGGATGAGTGACGACGTGAACGAAGTGAGCGTCGGAGCGAATCGGTTGGGAAGGCGTGTGGTGCGGTAGATGAGGTTGCGGAGCAACCTCGCAAGCGAATAGCGCGGAACGGCGTTCCGCGGACCATTCGAGCGGCACGCCCCGCGAGAAGACGGCGAAGCCGTGAGCAAGCGGTGCGGTATTCATGCGGCTCGGTCGTTGTAATCAGAGCAAAATCAACATCCCTTCGTTGTGAATCCGCGAAAACCCACCAACCATCTCATCCACTAACCCGCTATCCCAGCAGTTTCGCTTCGGCTTTTCGCAGGTGTTCGAGCAGCGTCGTCTTCGACACGTCCATCTCTTCGGCGAGTTCTGACGCAGTGACCTTCCGAGGCCACTGATAGTACCCTCGCCGCCGGGCGAGTTCGAAGGCCTCGCGCTGTCGTTCGGAGAGGTCGTCGGTCCGGAGGACGCCAGCCCCGGTTTCGGCGGCTGCGACGTGGCGGACGCGGACGTCGGCGTCCATCTCCTCGCACACGTCCTCGATTCGCCCGTGGAGTTCGTCCCGCTCTGCTTCCACGATGACGGTCCAGTACTCGCGTCCGCCGTACATCCGGACGGGTTCGTCGGGGATGAACCCGCGCGAGACGAGCGCATCGTTGATGCTGTTTCTCAGATCGTAGTGGACGACGATGCCGCGACTCGCGCTTCCGAACGCGACCGAATCCTCGGTCGCGTGCGGGTGGTCGGTTTCCCACACCGAATCGGTCAACTCGGAGTCCCGAACCGCTTTGACGAGGTCGTCCACCTCCTCCAGCGTGTTGCCGTAGGCCGTGAACCGTCCGGTCGCCATGCCGTCGATGGTGTGGACGCCGTGGCCGAGCAGTCCCGCGACCCGCCCTTCGGTGACTTCGAGCGTCCAGCAGTTGGGGTGCCAGATGTCGAGTGTCACTCGGAGTCCGGCGCGCTCCGCTGTGGTCATCTATCGGGATAGAGGAATGAAGCTGGCAAAAGTGTATGGCAGGGAGAATGACATTTGTTAGCACGGGTGACAAAAGTGAGGGGTCCCCGAACCGACACCCGTGCATGAAAGGGGGGAAGGCTTTCAATGGTTGTGAGTCAGTGTATCATATGAACCTCCGCGATTCGTTTGACGCCCCTGCCCCGGCACTCGTTCTCGCCGAGGGGGCGTTCGGAACGATGGATGGAAAAACGGCTAACGGGGTCGTCATGCACAGCGAACTGTTCGACGCACGAGCCGTCATCGACTCGACGCACGCCGGTGACCCCACGAGCGAGGTACTGGGTCGCCCCGACACGCGCGACGTGCCGATCGTCTCCTCGACGGGCGACGCGCTCGACCGCGCGCCCGAGGCCGAGGCGCTCGTTATCGGCGTCGCACCCGCTGGTGGCAAACTGCCCGACGAGTGGGTCGAAGATATCGAGGAAGCCATCCGGGCCGGACTCGACATCGTCTCCGGACTGCACGTCTTTCTCTCCGAGCAGGAGCACTGGCGAAGCCTCGCCGACGAACACGGCGTTACCCTGTTCGACGTGCGGAAACCACCGGGAGAAGACGACCTACGGGTGGGCGACGGGTCGGTGGACGACGCCGATGCCGACGTCGTACTGACCGCCGGGACCGACTGTGCGGTCGGCAAGCGCACGACGACGTTCGAACTGTATCGTGCGGCGAAACGTGCCGGGTTGAACGCGGGCTGGGTCGCGACCGGCCAGACCGGTATCATGGTCGGTGCACACCGCGGCGTCGTCATCGACCGCGTTCCGGCGGACTTCACGGCTGGCGTCGTCGAGGACCTCGTATCCGCCGTCGCGGAGGACCACGACATCGTCTTCGTCGAGGGTCAAGCGTCGCTCACCCACCGCGCCTATTCGAGCGTCACGCTGGGCGTCCTTCACGGCTCGTGGCCGGACACGGTCGTGCTGGTGGACGACCCGAACCGCGAGAACAGGACCCACTTCGACCAGTGGCCGCTCGCGGGCGTGGAAGCCGAGCGCCACCTCGTGGAGGAACTCTCGGATGCGACGGCCGCCGGCGTCTCGACGTGGGGTGACCCCGCAGACGTCGAATACTCCGTTCCGGCCGCGAACGTCTACGACGAGGGCGGCCCGGAGGACCTCCTCGGCATGGTCCGAGAGGCGCTGTAGGATGCGGATCGAACGGGCGTCGGTCGAACCGCTCGATCTCCCATTGTCCGAACCGTTCGAAATCTCGCTCGGGGCACAACACAGCGCGACGAACGTCCTCGTGACGGTCGAAACGGAGACCGTGACCGGATACGGCGAAGGCTCCCCGCTCACGCCCGTCACGGGGGAAACACAGGAGGCGGCGCTCGCCACCGCTCGCGCCGCCACGGAGTTGCTCGAAGGGAAGTCGCTCGCTGACTATCGAAGCCTCATCGGGGAGGTCCGAAGCACGTTTCCGGGCATGGTCTCCGCGCTCTTCGCCGTCGAAACGGCGATTCTCGACGCCTACTGCCGGGAGCGGGAGATGGCCCTCTCGGAACTGTTCGGGAGATCGCCGGAGCCGGTGACGACGGATTTCACCATCTCCATCATGCCACCCGAGGATGCGGAGCAGGGGGCAGCGCGGGCGGCAGCGGAGGGTTTCGACTGTCTGAAGGTGAAGACGGGCACCTCGGTCGCGGACGACGTCGCCCGCGTTGCGGCAGTCCACGAGGGAGCGCCCGACGCGGAACTGACGGTGGACGCGAACCAGGGCTGGACGCCGAAGGAGACCGCGGAGTTCGCCAGCGAGATCGAATCGCGGGAAATCGATCTCTCGCTCATCGAACAACCTACACCCGCGGCGGACGTGGTCGGACTGGCGCGGGCGCGGGACGCCGTGTCGGTTCCGGTCGCGGCCGACGAGGCCGTCTTCACGCCCGAGGACGCGATTCGGATCGTCCGCGAGGACGCGGCGGACGTGATCAACGTGAAGTTGGGGAAGTCGGGATTGCTCGCCGCGCGGGACATCGCGTCGATAGCGGAGGCGGCGAACGTCGAACTGATGGTCGGGTGCATGCTCGAAAGCGCGCTCGGGATCCACACCAGCGCACACCTCGTCGCCGGGCTCGGGTCGTTCTCGCACGTCGATCTGGACGGCAACCTGCTCGTTGCAGAGGACGTGATCGCGGGGACCGGGGGACCGACCATCGATATTTCGGGACCGGGCCACGGAATCGATCCTACGCTCCCCGAGTGAGCACGCGAGCCGAGCCATTCGGTATCATTCGGCAGCCGTCCCGTCGTTTGAAAACGCCTTTAGCCTCGAATCACCCAATCCGGCCTAATGAGTTACAAAATCGGACTGGTCGGGAAACCCTCAGTGGGGAAATCGACCTTCTTCAACGCCGCGACGATGAACGACGTGCCGGAGGGTGCCTACCCCTTCACGACCATCGACCCGTCCATCGGCGAGGCGTACGCCCGCGTGGAGTGCGCCGCACCCGAATTCGACGAGAGTTGCACGCCCAGCGTCGGGTTCTGTGAGGAAGGGACGCGCTACATCCCGACGAAACTCGTGGACGTGGCGGGACTCATCCCCGGCGCACACGAGGGCAAGGGGTTGGGCAACCAGTTCCTCACGGACCTGAACGAGGCCGACGTGCTCGTCCACGTGGTGGACTTCTCGGGGAAGACCGACATCGAAGGCGAGAAGACCGAGGGCCACGACCCGCGCGACGACATCGCCTTCCTCGAAAACGAACTCGACATGTGGTACCTCGAAGTCCTCGAAAAGGGTATCGAGCGCTTCCGCTCGGGCTACGCCGGTGAGGAGAAACACATCGAGGAGGACCTCGCCGAGCAGATGTCGGCGTTCAAAACGAACAAGGACGAGATAAAACAGATCATCCTCTCGCTCGGCCTCGATTTGGACCCCGAGGCGTGGGAGGACGAGGACCGCGAGGAACTCGCCCGCGAAATCCGCAAGCGGACCAAACCGATGGTCATCGCGGCGAACAAGATGGACACGCCCGAAGCCCAAGCGAACTACGAGGATATCACCTCCGACCCCGACTACGAGCACCTGACCATCATCCCCGCCAGCGCCCACGCCGAGAAGGCGCTCAAGAACGCCGCCGAACAGGGCGTCATCGACTACGACGCCGGGGACGCGGACTTCGAAATCACGGGCGACATCAGCGAGGAACAGGAACAGGGTCTCGACCAGATTCGGCAGTTCACGAACGAGTTCGACGGCACCGGCGTCCAGCGTGCCCTCGAAGCCGCGCTGTTCGACGAACTCGATCTCATCGCCATCTTCCCCGGTTCAGCCAACGGTAGCGCCAGCGAGAAGGGCGTCTTCCGCGACTGCTTCCTCCTCCCCGGTGGCTCGACGGCCGAGGACTTCGCGTACCACCTGCACAGCGACATCGGCGACGGGTTCCTCCACGGCATCGACTGCCGGAGCAAGCGCCAGATCGGTTCGAGTTCGGAGCTCGATCACCGGTCCGTCGTGGAGATCGTTTCCACGAATTAGAAACGGCGAAGTCGACGAGTGGGGTTTCTTCTTCGCGTTATTCTTCTCCCGGTAAGTGATACGGTGTGTTTAGCTCGTCATTCCTCGCTCGGATGGACGGACTGTACGAGACGAACCAACCGCAGTGGCGTGCGGGCCAGCAGGACCGAGGCTACTCCAGCCGAGGGCCTGCTGGCTATCGCGCGAGGGATGACGACCGAGGAGCAACGCGACGAGTGGAGGAATCGGTTGGGGAGGCGTGTGGCTGTCGTGGTGCGGTAGTCTGGGTGGGTTGAAAGGGGCCGGGCGGTCCCGCGAGCCTGCGAGCGGGACGTTGTCGGAGCTTGCCTCCGACTCTGTATTCGCGCTTGTGTAGTCGCCTCAGCGACCCCTCTCGGCGTGCGGTTTGCGCCGAGATGTCGCTGAGCGACCGCGAACAGGCGGGGGCTTTCGGGGCTGTCTTCTCAGTAACTGCAATCGCAAAACCAGAATCAGCTCAGTTGCGTAGCGAACGGACGGGGGCTTTCTGGGTCGTCATCCCAGTCGCTGTAATCTCCCTGGCGACTACGGTCACTGTCGAAGCACAAATCCCTTCTACTCCATCTCACTGTCGTCACCCCGCACATGGGAGGGACGGGGACTAAGGCCTCGCCTAGTTGTGTGTCATCATATGTCATCCTCACACGGCAAGGACAGTAACAGCCTTTCACGGGATATGGGGCTGTTCGGTGCGATGAGTACGGTGGTCGCGGGGACGCTCGGGGCCGGGTTGTTCGTCACGCTGGGTACGGCGAGTTCGACGACTGGACCGAGCGTCATCCTCGTGGTTGTCCTCTCGGGAATACTGGCGATGGCAATCGCGGTGAACTACAGTTGGATGGCGACCATCTTCCCGGCCGCCGCCGGGTCGTACGCGTACATCTCGCGGACGTTCGACAGTCGGCTCCCCGGCTTCATCGTCACGTGGTCGAAATGGTTGGGGTACATGGCCGCCGACGCCGTGCTCGCGCTCGGCTTCGGCAGTTATCTTCAGGTGTTCTATCCCAGTATCGACCCGAAAATCGCGGGCTTCGTGCTCCTCACCGTCCTCTTTCTCGTCAACCTCGTCGGCACGAAGGAGTACAGCCTCTCGCAGAACGCCATCATGGCCGTGCTGATGGTGGCCATCCTCATCCTCGTGATTCCGGGGTCGTTCCACGTGAACGCCGCGAACTACCATCCGTTCTTCACCGGCGGGATGGACGGGTTCATCGGGGCCGCAGTCCCGCTGTTCTACGCCTACATCGGCATCGCCGTCGCGGGGCAGATGGGTGCGGAAGTGAAGAACCCGTCCAAGAACCTCCCGCTGGCGATGGTCGGAGGGACGCTCCTCCTCGTCGTCCTCTACGTCTGGACGGCCGTCGTAATCTACGGCGTCGTCGGCGACTACACCGTGCTGGCGAACTCGGACCGGCCGCTGGCGACGGCGGCGGAGGCGTTCCTGGGTAACAGCGCGACCGCAATCGTCGCGTTCGGTGGCCTCCTCGCCACCGCTTCCAGCGTCCACGCGGTGATGGCCGCGGGCATCAAGATGCCTTACTCGTGGTCGTGGGACGAGGTGTTCCCGAAGCAGTTCTCCGCCGTGAGCCAGCGGTTCGGCACGCCCCACTACTCGCTCGTCACGCTGTACGTCGTCGCCGCCGCGCTGACGTTCTGGAGCGATGGCCTCGACGAAGCCATCGTCATCGCCACGTTCAGCTACCTCATCGCGTACGCCACCGTGTCGCTAACCCTGCTGTACGTCCGGGCCTCGCGTCCTGACCTCGTGGAACAGGCGGGCTTCGATTACGGATGGCTCACCCCTGTCACGGGCGTCGTTGCCGCCGTCGGAGCGGTCGGCCTGCTGACCCAAGCCGCGAACTTCGGCGGCCTCCTCGGCGCGTTCGCCGACTTCCTCGGCGCGCCGTTGGCCGGGAATATTCCGCTTGCCAGTGCGTACTGGACCGCGTTCGAAGCCGCGCCCACGCTCCGCATCTACCTCCCGTGGATGGTCGTCGGTCTCGGCATCTTCGCCATCTACTGGCGACTCGGCAACCGGCGCGGCACCGACGTCGGCGCGATTCTCGACACCCTTCCGGGCGTGTCGAGCGAGGAGTACGACCCGGGGATAAAGGATGTGACCTCGGATGACTGAATCCGCAGAATCCGCGCTCGAGTCCGCAATCGACCCCGAGGAAACCATCTCCCTCCTGCAGGAGATGGTGCGTATCCCCTCGCCGTACTTCGAGGAGCACGAACTGAGCGAGTTCGTCTACGACTGGTTGGATTCTCGGGGACTCGACCCCGAGTACCACCACGTCAGCGAGCCGAAAATCACCGAGTACGAGGGCGACAACGTCCTTGCACGCTTGGACGGTAACGACCCGGCCGCCCCGACGCTCCTCCTGAATGCGCACATGGACACCGTCCTGCTGGTGGAGGACTGGGAGGAAGACCCCTGTTCTGGCCGAATCGAGGACGGCAAGCTGTACGGACAGGGGGCATGCGACATGAAGGGCGGACTGGCCGCCGTGATGGTCGCGTTCGAAGCGCTGGCCGAATCGGAAACCGAACTCGCGGGCGACGTCGTTCTCTCCGCCGTGGTGGACGAGGAAGGCCCGTACGGCCTCGGCACCGACCGCCTCATCCGCGACGGCTACACCGACGACTACGACGCCGCCATCGTCACCGAACCCGGCCCCATCCTCGCACAGGAGGAGGACATCCAAAACCCCGCGCTCCTCCTCGGCGCTCGCGGGCGATTCCTCTACGACATCGAGGTCAAGGGCCACGCCGCCCACGGCTCGCAACCGCACAAGGGAATCAACGCCGTCGTGGACGCCGGAAAGATCGCTGACACGCTCTCGAATCTCGATACCGGAAGCCACCCGAAACTCGGCGACGGGTCGGTCTGCCCGCTTCTGCTGGAGGGTGGCAGTCAGACGCTTTCGGTGCCCGAGCGCGCCCACCTCATGGTGGACCGCCACGTCGTTCTGGGGGAAAATGAGGACGTGGTGCGCCAACAGGCCGAGGACGCGGTTGCCGAGTTGGACATCGAAAGCGAGGTGGAACTCGGGTTTCGCGAGTCGCCCGACCCCGGCATCAAATACGGCCCGTACGTCACGTCCGAGGACCACGACCTCGTGAAGTCGCTCGTCGGCGCGACCGAATCCGTCGCGGGCGTCGAACCCGAGTTCGGCTACTTCGCCAGCGTCGGGGACTTCAACTACCTCGGCGACCGTGCGGAGTTGCCGACCGTCATCGTCGGCCCCGACGGCGAGAACATCCACGGCGCGGGCGAGTTCGTCTACACCGACGAGGTGGTCGAAGTCGCGCGAATCGTCGCCGAGGGTGCGATGCGATTTGTGGGAGCGTGAGCACGGCGAGCTTTGAATCACCCGATTTCCGAGGGAACGACTTCTCGACGATCCGTACTCCTGCAAAAGTTTATACCCGATGTCGTGACCAAACTGACCAGTGTCCCGAATCCCTGACAAACGTCCGATTCCCTTCGTTACGAGAAGAACTTGAACAGGTCGTCGCGCTTCTCCTCGTGCAGGTGGGTCTTCACGGCCTCGTTCAGCGTGTCGATACTGCCGCGTTTCGCGCTGATCGGGGCGATGGTGTCCTGCCACTGCTTCCACGGCGGATGCAATCCGAGGCGGTCACAGAGGTCGTTCAGGCGTTCGTCCTCGTCGTCCACTTTGTCCATCTTGTTCACGGCGACGACGACCGGTATACCGACCTCCTGGAGGAAGTAGAACATCTCCACGTCGTGTGGGATTTCGTCCTCGCCCGAGTGACGGTCGATGATGTCGATGACGCTCTTCCCATCGACGACCAGCACGCCGAGCAGGATTTTCTCGGCGTTCTCCTCGATGTACTGGACGATATCGGTCTTGATTTGCTCCCTGTACTCCTCCTCGACGCCGGACATGAACCCGAAACCGGGCAGGTCGGTGAGCATGAAATCCTCGCTGGCCCAGTCGAAGTGGTTCGGTTGGCGCGTGACGCCGGGTTTACCACCGGTCTCGAACTTGTGGCCCGTCAACTCACGCATCAGCGTGGATTTGCCGACGTTCGAGCGCCCGACGAACACGATTTCCGCATCTCGGCCGGGTCGATTTTCGAACATAGTGGTTCGTACGCCGCTCGACGTTTAACCGCCGTGGTTTTCCGCCGTCTCCCGCATCGAGACTTATTGTCCTCTGGGTCGTGCTCGGCATGTGCGTCTCGTGGAAATCGCCATCCCAGTGGGGGAACGGGAGCTAGTAATCGAAACGCTGGAAGCGAGGGACATCGACTACTACATTACCGAGGAGACGAGCGGACGGGGCGGTGCGGAGGACTACGCCGCGATCATCACGTTTCCGCTCCCGCAGAACGCGGTGCAACCAGTCATCGACGAACTCCGCGATGCCGGGCTGAGCGAGGTTGCTCACGTTATTGTCATCGACGCCGAGGTCGACATCTCGAATCGCTTCGAGCGACTCGTGGAACGCTACAGGGAGGATCGAGGGCGACGAATTCGCATCGCCCGCGAGGAGATTCGCATTCGCGCCCGTGAACTCTCTCCAAGCCTCCGGACGTTCGTCACGATGACCGTGGTGAGCGCCGTCGTCGCCACGGCCGGACTCCTGCTCGATTCGGCCGCCGTCGTCGTCGGGTCGATGGTCATCGCACCGCTGGTCGGTCCCGCGCTGTCGGCGAGCATCGGGACGGTTCTCGACGACCGTGACCTGTTTCGACGGGGCATACGGTTACAGGCCCTCGGCGTCATCGTCGCGATCGCAAGCGCCGCCCTCTTCGCCGCGTTGATTCGGTCGATTCCGCTGTTCCCGCCGGGAGCGGACGTGACGAAAATACCCGAGGTCGCGATTCGAATCTCTCCCGATTTCCTCTCGCTCATCATCGCACTCGGCGCGGGTATCGCCGGAATCATCAGTTTGTCAGCCGGTGCTTCGACTGCCCTCGTCGGCGTCATGATCGCCGTTGCGCTCATCCCGCCCGCCGCGACGGTCGGCATCGGCCTCGCGTGGGGCGAACCGGCCGTCACCGTGAGCGCCGGTATCCTCGTACTGGTCAACCTTCTGGCCATCAACCTCTCGGCACTGATCACGCTCCGGTACATGGGCTATCGGCCACGGGACTGGCTGAAACGACGACATTCGAGAGGAGAGATGCTCAAGCGTACATCGGTCCTCTTCGTCGTCATCGTCCTCCTCTCGGTTTTTCTCGGCGGGGTGACGTACTCCTCGGTACAGGACGCACAGTACAAGCATACCGTCCGAGAGACGACCGATTCACTGCTCGAACGACCGCGATACGCGGGGGGAGAGCGACTCGAAACGGTCGTTCGATACGGACCTTCCCTTTCGCTCCCCCGAAAGTATCGGGACCCGACGCTCCCGTTTCATCAGCCGCGTGAAGTGATCATCACTGTCGGTAGGCCCACGGACCGAACCTATCCCGGACTGGCCGAGCGCATTCGAACCCGGCTCTACCGGCGCACGGGGCGGAACGTCTCCGTCCAAATTCGCTACGTCGACATCGATAGGGCACCCTGACGGACAGTAGCAGTTGACGGAGAAATCGGATGAACCAACGGCATATCGGCCCGCGATTATATCAATCTGTGAACCGCATCGGAGGACGTGCGACTCGTACAGGTATCAATCCCGACGGGCGAGCGACAAACCGTCATCGACACGCTCGAATCCGAGGGAATCGACTTCTTCGTCACCGACGAGACTGGTGGCCGTCGGTACGCCGCTATCGCGACGTTTCCGCTCCCGCAGAACGCGGTGCAACCGGTCATCGACAAGCTTCACGACGCCGGGTTGAGCGACGAAGCCCACACGGTAATCATCGACGCCGAGACGGACACGTCCCGCGAGTTCGAGCAACTCACGAAACGCTACGAAGCGGAAAACGGCGGCAACAGGATCGCTCGTGACGAAATCCTCACGCAAGCGCGGGAGCTGTCCCCCCGGTTCCAGACCTTCGTCTTCATGACCGTGGTGAGTGCCGTCGTGGCGACCGCCGGACTCCTGCTCGACTCCCCGGCCGTCGTCGTCGGATCGATGGTCATCGCGCCACTGCTCGGTCCCGCGCTGTCCGCGTCAGTAGGTACCGTGTTGAACGAACCCGATATGTTTCGCCGTGGCGTCAAACTCCAACTGCTCGGCGTCGCCGTCGCCATCGGCAGCGCAACGATCTTCGCGTTCCTCATCAGGAACCTCTTTCTCTTCCCACCGAGCACGGACATCACCCAGATATCCCAGATCAGCGGGCGACTGTCGCCCGACTTCCTCTCGCTCATCGTGGCGCTCGGCGCAGGTGCGGCGGGCGTCGTCAGCCTCGCCGCTGGCGTGTCGGTCGCCCTCGTCGGCGTCATGATCGCGGCGGCACTCATCCCGCCCGCCGCAGCGGTCGGTATCGGTATCGCGTGGGGAAAGCCGATGGTCGCGCTGGGAGCGTTCGTCCTCGTCCTCGTGAACGTCCTCTCGATCAATCTCGCCGCCCTCGTGACGCTCCAGTACATGGGGTATCGGCCGAAAAACTGGTTCAGACTGGAAGCCTCCCGCGAGGAGACCGTCAAACGGATAGGAACCCTCGTCATCGGGATCGCAGTCCTGTCGGTGTTCCTCGGTGGAGTCACGTATTTTACCTACCAGAGTTCTCAGTTCGAACAGGGATCCAGTATCGCGACGAACCACGTCTTTCAGGAACCGCGGTATCAGCAGGCCGAAAAGCTGCGGATGCAAGTAGAGTACAGTCAAACGTTCCCGCTCGGGAAGAACGACTACACGCGAAACCTGCCGTTCCGCGAACCGGATCGAGTCGTCGTCACTGTTGGTAAGCCGAAAAGGGAACAGTATCCACAACTCACGAGGCGGATTCACGACCGAATCGCACAGCGGACGGGAAAAAGCGTCGCGGTTCAGATCCGATACGTGGAGACTAGCGAAGTTCCGGCCTGAGGCGGCGTCCGGAAAGTCGGTCTATCCGTCGAACGGCAGTTCGGGTTCGTAGCCGATGGCGTCCACGGCGGCGTCGAGGGTTTCCGTAACGTTGTCGTCCTCCTCGATACTCATGTACATGTCCGCCTCCACGTCGGTCGAAAGATCGGACTTATTGCAGACGGTGAGGACGGGCACGTCGCCGAACTCCGCTTCGACCGAGTCACGGAGTTCCAGTTGTGCGTCGAGCGGGTAGCCACAGTAAGCGCTCGCGTCCACGAAGAACAGGATACAGTCGGCGAGGTGGGTGATCGCCGACACCGCCTGCGTTTCGATGGCATTTCGATCGTCCGCCGGACGGTCGAGCAGTCCGGGGGTGTCCACGATCTGATAGCGGATGTGCTGGCGGTCGAAGTGACCGACGTGGATACCCTTCGTGGTGAACGGGTACTCCGCAATTTCGTTGCGGGCGTTCGTGATGGTGTTGACGAACGACGACTTCCCGACGTTGGGGTAGCCAGCGACGACGATGGTCGGGGCCGACGGGTCGATGTCGGGAAGCGTGCGCAGGTCGTTTCGCGCCTTTCCGATTCGGTCGAGGTCGTCCTCGACTTCTTCCACGATGGACGCGAGGCGGGCGAACCCCTGTTTTCGCACCTTGCGGGCGTAGTTGATGTCGCCGCGCAGTTTACCTTGGTACTCGCGGCCGATGTCCTTCGTCTTCCGGGAGGCCCACTGGATCTCCGAAAGGCTCTTTCTGACTTCGTCGACGTCCACGACGGCGTCCGCGAGTTCGTAGTAGAACGGGTCTATTTCCTGGAAGTCCGGCCATGCGGTGACGACGTTTTGCATGTTGTCCGAGAGGATGTTCGAAGCGGTCTGGAGCATGGACTGTTGAGCCTGAATACCGCTTTTGGCCCGGCCTGCCCGTGTCGCCCGCGAGAACGCCTTGTCGATGAGTTCCTCCGACGTGGGCGTTGTCGGAAGGGTCTCGAAAATCATGGACGTTCGTATGCCCTCCCACCTTAAAAGGGCGTTCATACCGTTCTGCCAGCCGATTTTGGCGAGAGACTTTTGTTTTCCCCCTCCCAACCTATTTACTCATGACTAACTGGTACGCGGTTTTCGTCGGCTTCGTCGTGTCGGTCCTCGCCGGAATCGTGGCGTTCGCCCTCCCCGGAATCGGTCACGTCGGTGCCGGACTGATCGGCGGCTTTGCGGCGGGCTACATCGCTGGCGGCGGTCTTGGGAGTGGTTTCTGGCACGGCCTCCTCTCCGGGGCGCTCGGCGGAATCGTCGTCGCCCTGTTCGTCGGACTGGCCGGAACCGTCTTCGGCGGACTCGTCGGCGGTCCGACCGGGTCGCTGTTCGGCGGCATGGGCCTGTTCCTCATCGCCATCTTCGTTGCGTTTCTGCTGGCGCTCAACAACGCCATCGGTGGCGCAATCGGCGGCGTGCTGAAAGGCTGAACGGTCGAAGGGCAGTCATTTTTTCGATGGAGGACGAAGGACGGGTATGTCGAAAATCGACGCCGACACGCTACTCCCGTCGGAGCACGTTCAGCGAGCGGTCACGGCCGGTCAGGTGTCACAGCTTCATCGTGGCAACCCGTACGCCGAGGAGGGTGACACCTTCGACATCGATGGCGAAACGTTCGAAGTCGTGGCGGTAACCGAACGGACGTTGGGCGATTTGACCGACGAGGACGCACGGGCGGAAGGCTCGGAGGATTTGGACGCCTACCGTGAGCGACTGGACCGCGCCCACGATGACTTCGAGTGGGACGACGACGCGACGGTGTTCCGACATCGGTTCGAGCACGTCGAATGATCCGAGACGGGCGAACTTTTTAGCGACGGCTACGAACGAACGACCGATGCTGGATTTGGCGGTTGCGTACCGACAGGAGACGTTCGAGCGAATCCGCGAACCGCTCGCGGAGCGTGGGATTCGAGTTCGGCACGTTCGGAGCGAGCAACGGACGTTCGACCTCGAATCCCCGCCGTGGACGCCCGACGAGTTCGACGTGGGATTCGTCTATCCGTCACGGATGATGGAGGGCGGCGTGGTCGATGGGTTGCTCTCGGTCCCGTGGGTGAACGGCCGCGAGGCGGTCCTCACCTCCCGAAACAAGGGCGGCGTCATCGCGCGACTCGGGAGGGCGGGAATTCCCGTCCCGAAGACGGTCGTGGTCTCGAACCCCGTCGAAGAGGGTGATCTCCGCAACGTATTCGGGCAGTTCGATTCGCCGGTCGTGGTGAAACCCAACTCGACGACGCGCGGGACGGGTATCGCAAAAGTGGACGACTTGGACTCGTTCCTCGGAGTAATCGATTACCTGAATCTCGTTCACGACTACCGGGCGACGGGGGACAAATCGTTTCTCGTGCAGGAGTATCTCCCGAACGCCGTCGATTATCGGGCGATGATCGTCGATGGGGAGTACGTCGGCGCCGTCGAGCGCCGACTCCCGAAGGAGGCGCTGGATGCCGGACGCTGGAAACACAACGTCCACCGAGGGGCACAAGCACGCGGCGTCTCCCTACCGGACGAGTATCGTGAGATCGCTGAACAGGCGGCTGAGACGCTCGGGATTCGATTCTGTGGTGTCGATTTGCTCGCCCTCGACGATCGTGTCGTCGTCAACGAGACGAACGCACGACCGACGATAGACGAAGAAACGAAGTACGAAAATGGGTTGTACGACCGCCTCGCCGAACTCGTCCGAACTACTCGACGCTGATGTTCGCGGATTCGTCGGTTTTCTCGAACGTGACTTCGAGGACGCCGTTGTTGTAGGTCGCTTTGGCGGAACTCTCGTCCACGCGCGCCGGAAGCGAGATTCGCTCGTCGTACTCGCGGTGGTCGCTGACGGCACTGATGGTCATCGCTTCGCCGTCGCATTTGAGGTTGATATCGTCCTTCTCGACGCCGGGCAGGTCCGCGATGACGCGGACCAACTCTTCGTCCTCGTGGATATCGACGTGCGTGTCGGCACCGAATCCGGTCGTTCCGGTGTCGACTTGCATATCGACGTTGCCGCCCATCATATCGTTCATCATGCGCTCGATTTCGCGGAAGAGGTCGTCGAAGGGGTCGTCGCGATCGTCTCGTCGCATACCTGAGGGTAAGTCCCTCCCGGGGAAAAGGTTTTGGACAGCCGTCAGACGTGCCGTTTTCCGGACGACAGAATCACGGCGGATAGTCCCCAGTTTTCGGGTATGAGTATAGTATTCCGAAAAAATCAACGTCCGTCGAATCTCGATTAGTCGTCCTGGTTCTGCCAGTTGAAGTTCTGGGCGTTCGAGTACGCGGACTGCGAGTTGTCGTTGCTCTGGTAGCTGGCCTGAATCGCGTACGCGTTACCGGATTCAGCCTCGCCGCTCCCGAGGTTACCGGCGGCCGAGACCGCGTAGTTGTCGTCCTGGTAGTTACTGTTGCCCTGTGCGACATACTGATCTTGGTCAACGTGCGAACTTGCCCACTGATGGCTGGACTGTGAGTCCGCCGCTGCGTTACCCGCGAAGCCGATTGCGAACACACTGGCGACCATGCTCATGACGAGCAGAATTTTGAGTGACTTTCTCATGATTTTCTCTCCGGGCGGGAGAGACCGTTTCTGGACAGCGTTTGACCGCTCTGCCGTCCACCCCACCCGTTTCGCCACATCGGGGGGATGGTAAATGAACGCCGGGTATCGTTGAGTCCGTTCGCATCTTTTTCGAAGCGCTGAATTCGGGACTAATCGCCGGTAACGAAGAAAATCGGTGACGGGAGCGCCGAGCGTCGCTCCATTCGTGTCGGAATCACTCGTTCGATTTCGTTCGTAAACGGTCGAACCGACCGATACCGAACGGCAATTTCGAATTCGATTGGGACATGATGTCAAGGCTCACGAAGGTAGCCACTGCGTACTGGCGACGCACAGCGGCGGTATCCACGTTACGCGGTTCGCCGGGTGGGAGAACGTACTACTCGTGTCTCCAAAAAAAGTCGAAGTCGAAAGAGTCGGTTTAGAAGCCGATTCCGAGCGCGTCGTTGGTCGTCTCGATGCTCTCTTCGGCGTCCGCCGTGTTCGTCACCGCACGGATCGCGTCCACGTTCTCCGGTACGACGTCGCTCTCCTGGTGGATGGCTTGGAAGAGATAGAGATCGTTGCCTTCCATCGAGACGGACTCACCCCAGACACAGTTCTCCCAGAAGTCGCCACGCGGGCGGCCCCTGTCCATGGCGTACTCCTTGAGCTTGCCAGCGCCGTCGATATCCATGTGTTCGGGGACGACGAACAGCCGCGACTGGCTTTCGAGCAGTTCGCGCACGTCCTGGGCGTCGGGTTCGGATTCGAGCGAGACGTTGATGCTGTGCATGTGCATCAGCGTCGCCGGAACCTTCAGGCCGAGCGTATCGATGGCGAGGTCCGGGAAGATCGTTTTCACGTCCGGGCCGTGGTGGGACGGCAGCGACACCGGGTTCGGGACGATGTCGTTGATGGGACCGCGACCGGTCTGGGCCGGGTCGCCACCGCGACGGACGAGGGTCGCCCGAACCTTCTCGATACCGTACTCCTCGCGGAGCGGCGCGACGAGCCGTGAGAGACCGGTCGTGTTGCACGACACGACGCGAACGTGTTGTGCGCCGATCGATTCGTCGTAGTTGGCGCGGGCGTTGAAGCTCGTCTCGCCGACGCTCGCGTCCTCGCCGCCCTGATACAGCGCGGGCGTGTCGTACTCGTCGTACAGCGATTTGTTCTCCGCGCCGATACCGGACGGGCAAGCGTCCACGACGACGTCGGCCGCTTCGACCATCTCGTCCACCATTCCCGCGAGTTCGATGCCCGCGTCGTCGAACTGGTCCGCCCGCTCTTCGATCGCGGCGTAGAGCGGATAACCCTTCTCGACGGCACTTTCGGCCTCGAAATTGGGCCGGGTCTTCGCGACACCGACGATTTCCATGTCCGGTTGTGCGCGGACGGCGTCAGCGACTCGCTTCCCGATAGTCCCGTACCCGTTAATGCCGACCTGTAGCATGTACGTGGGCCTGCTACCCCCGCCATTAAAACCGTTTCGAGCGAATCCGGGCAGAACACAACTCGAAAGTGAGTAATTCGGCGGTTTCGAGGGCGTCGATATCGGGGCGAAATCCCGACCCAAACGCCACGAAAGGGAACACCTAACCGCTCCCGAACGCAACCGCCATTTATGAGTCTGGACGACGCCGCGACAACCGCCGTCGAGCAGTGTATGGCACTCGAAGCCGACGAGTCGTGTGCGATAATCACCGACGACAAGCGCTGGGAGATCGGCAAGGCGCTGTACGACACCGCCAGCGAAATCACCGACGACGTGACGATCACGCGCTATCCCGTCGGAAACCAGCACGGCGAGGAGCCACCGGCCGCCGTCGCCGCCGCGATGGCCGCCGCCGACGTCGTTCTCGCGCCGACTACGAAGAGCCTCAGCCACACTCGCGCCCGTGGAAACGCGAACGATGAGGGCGCGCGAATTGCGACCCTTCCCGGCATCACGAAGGA
>NZ_JBAWAC010000676.1:0-2649 GCF_049589095.1 Haladaptatus sp.
CAATTACAGATGAAAAATGAAAGTCAGAGCTCAGGAACTTCCAGCAACAATAGAATAGATATCCCGAATAGACGCAACTTTCTACACTTGTCTGAAACTAGAAATCGAAGAGCGGATCGAAACACCCGGCATATTTCACAAGTAAAGCGAGTGATGGATGTGTTTCGTTGAACAATGACACAAAACAATACTAACTTCCAGATCAGGCGGGGGAGCAGCGTTCTCATGGACCAGCGATCGAGCCAATCGAGTGTGCAGAGTTCAGCATTCGAATTCCTTTCACAGAGGAACGGGGACTCCGTTATTGCAGTCACATGTGAACAATCTCCAGATACATTTTTGCAAAAATGGCACGATCAGACCGGAACGATACCTTCCTTCGCACGAGTGATCACCGTAGGGGAATCGATGCGCTCTACACAGACGCAAGTCAGTTCACAGAACGTCGTGCGATCGATAAAGAGCCTTGACGACCTGACAGCGGTACAATTGGAGATCGCATCCGCACTGCAGGATGCACCCGAAGGGACGGTATTCATATTGGACTCGCTCACTCCCTTTTTCGAGCAAGTCACGCGAGACGAGATCCTCTCGTTTGTCGAAACCGTTGTAGAATACATCGTGACGACGAAGGCTATTGGATACTTCTCGATCGATACATCAGCTCACAACGAGACGACCATCACGGCACTCCGGTCCCGTCTCGGGCTACTGATCGAACGAGACGAAATAGGGTGGTTGATACGACCGTCCCAAGATTGGATCTCCGGAGAAGAATCCCTTGACGTGCTGTTCGATATTCTTCGCTCCAGACGACGACGGGAAATACTTCGACACCTGCTCACTGAGGAGACCACCTCTCTTAGTGAACTCGCAACTGTCGTGGCAAAGCGTGAAACACAAGAGAAGGTGATAGCTGATGGGACACTTCAACGGTATTTGTTAAATCTCTCACAAATTCATATTCCGAAACTCGTCGACAAAGGCTACATTTTGTATGATTCCGATACGCAATCGGTTTCGAGTTGTGAGGCCACACAGCGAGCGAAGCCGTTTCTCGTCTTTGCGGAACAGTAGCTACTCGATTACAAAACCGGCCATCTTCTCACAGGGTAGGATTTGGGGGGATATTGATAACGACAGCCATCCAAATTTGGAGTACAATGAGTAGAAAAGCCCCGTTCGATGCGGTCCGCGAATTCGAGGTAGACGGAACCTCGTACAAGATGGCGGACCTCACGGTTCTCGAAGACGAAGGGTTGTGCGACCTCGACAAACTTCCGGTGAGTATCCGAATCCTCTTGGAGTCCGTCCTCCGGAACGTGGATGGTGAGACCATCACCGAAGAGGACGTTCGCAACGCCGCCTCGTGGCAACCCGAGGTTCCAGACGTCGAACTCCCGTTCACGCCCTCTCGCGTCGTCCTACAGGACCTCACCGGCGTTCCCGCGGTCGTCGATTTGGCGGCGCTTCGCTCTGCGGCGGACCGCGCGGGCGAGCAACCGTCCATCGTCGAACCCGAGGTCCCCATCGATTTGGTCATCGACCACAGCGTCCAAGTCGATTACTTCGGATCCGAGGACGCCTACGAGCGGAACGTCGAAATGGAGTACGAGCGGAACGCGGAGCGGTACAAGGCGCTCAAATGGGCTCAACAGGCGTTCGAGGACTTCAACGTCGTCCCGCCGGGAACCGGAATCGTCCATCAAGTGAATCTGGAGTATCTGGGCCGCGTCGTCCACGACCGCGAGACCGACGGGGAGAACTGGTTGTTCCCGGACACGCTGGTCGGGACGGACAGCCACACGCCCATGATCGGTGGCATCGGCGTCGTCGGATGGGGCGTCGGCGGCATCGAAGCGGAGGCGGCGATGCTCGGCCAACCCATCACGATGAAACTCCCCGAAGTGGTGGGCGTCCGCCTGACCGGCGAACTCCCCGAGGGCGCGACCGCGACCGACCTCGTTCTGCACGTCACGGAGAAACTGCGCGGCGTCGGTGTCGTGGACCGCTTCGTCGAGTTCTTCGGTCCCGGCGTGTCGAACCTCACCGTCCCGGACCGGGCGACGCTCTCGAACATGGCCCCCGAACAGGGGTCGACTATCAGCGTGTTCCCGGTGGACGAGGCGACGCTCGACTACCTCGAACTCACGGGACGCGAACCCGAGCACATCGAACTCGTCCGGGAGTACCTCGACGCGCAAGGGCTGTTCGGCGAGCAGGAACCCGAATACACGGAGACGGTCGAGTTGGACCTCTCGACCGTCGAACCCAGCCTCGCCGGGCCGAAGCGTCCCCAAGACCGCGTTCCCATGGGTAACATGCGGACCCACTTCCGAAACCTGCTCTACGACGAGTTCGGAGACGACCTCGGTGACGTGGACGAGGAAGCCATCGCCCGCTGGCTCGGCGAGGGCGGTGCGGGTGGCAACGCGGAGGGGACCAGCGCGTCCACGGACGGTGGAACGGTGGCGGAGGCTGAAACGGCGGAAGCGCCCGCGGAACCCAACCTTGGTGAACTCACAAAGCGCGTTTCCGTCGAGATGGACGACGGGTCGGAGGTCGAAATCGGCCACGGCTCCGTGGTCGTCAGCGCCATCACGAGCTGTACGAACACCTCGAACCCTTCGGTGATGCTCGCCGCGGGAC
>NZ_JBAWAC010000677.1:0-2929 GCF_049589095.1 Haladaptatus sp.
CATCGCGCGTTCGGAATCGAGCGCGAGGTCGAACTGGCGTCGCCAGTCGAACTCGTAGCGGGCCTCCGAGAGGGCGTCGTCCCAGTCCCGCGCGCCGGGCAACCCGTTCGCCACGTCCCCGGCGTGAGCAGCGATACGGTAGGCTGCGAGTCCGTCCCGAACGTCCTCTTCGTCCGGAAGCCCGAGGTGTTCTTTCGGAGTCACGTAACAGAGCATGGCCGCACCGGCGCGGGCCGCTTCGGTCGCGCCGATGGCGCTCGTGATGTGGTCGTAGCCGGGCGCGACGTCGGTGACGAGCGGTCCGAGAACGTAGAACGGCGCACCGTCACAGACCTCCTGCTGGCATTCGACGTTCATCGCTATCTTGTCCATCGGAACGTGGCCCGGTCCCTCGACCATTACTTGGACCCTGTGGTCCTGTGCGACCCCCGTCAGTTCGCCGAGCGTGTCCAACTCGGCGAACTGCGCGTCGTCGCAGGCGTCGGCCAGACACCCCGGACGGAGGCTGTCCCCGAGGCTGAACGTCACGTCGTGTTCGGCGAATATCTCGCAGATCTCCTCGAATTTTACGTACAGCGGGTTCTGCATCCCGTTTTCCTCCATCCACTGTGCGAGAAGCGAACCGCCTCGGGAGACGATGCCCGTCTTTCGCCCGTCCGTGAGCGGCAGGTGCTCCATCAAGATGCCCGCGTGAATCGTCATGTAATCGACGCCCTGCTCGGCCTGTTTCCGGATGACGTCGAGGAGCAGTTCGTGCGTGAGGTCCGTAACGTCATCGACGCGCGTGACGGCTCCGTAGAGGGGGAACCGTGCCGACGGGAATCGGGGAGTACCGGACGTTCGTCTCCCGTATCTCGTCGAGGTTTCCGCCGGTACTCAGATCCATCACGGTGTCCGCCCCGTAGTGAACCGCCGTGTGCAGTTTCCGGAGTTCGCCTTCGAGACCGCTCGTCGTCTCGCTGTTGCCGATGTTCGCGTTGACCTTCGTCGCGAACTCGCGGCCGATTATCATCGGGTCGAGTGCGTCGTGGTCGTGATTGGCCGGAATGACCGCCTGCCCGTCCGCGACCTGTTCGCGGACGAACTCGGCGTCCCTGTTCTCCCGCTCCGCGACCCGCTCCATCGCCGCGGTTATCTCCCCGGAACGAGCGCGTTGGAGTTGTGTTTTCGGCATCGATTACTAGATCATATTACTCGGTGATAACTCTTGCCGATGACGACGGGCACCAACGTTGACGGCGATTCGGCACGAAGCGGGGGTATGCACGTCGCAGTCCTCAACGAACCTGGTTCGTTCGTCGTCGAAGAGCGAGAGAGACCGAACCCAGATCCCGACGAGGTGGTCGTGAAGATAGGCGAGGTCGGCATCTGCGGGTCCGACGTTCACTACTACGAACACGGCCGAATCGGCGACTACGTGGTCGAATCGCCGCTCGTCCTCGGGCACGAGAGCGCGGGCGAGGTTGCCGCCGTCGGTGAGAACGCGGGCGACGATTTCACAATCGGCGACAGGGTGACGCTCGAACCCGGCGTTCCCTGTCGGCGCTGTGCCCACTGCAAGCGCGGCGAGTACAACCTCTGTCCCGACGTGACGTTCATGGCGACTCCGCCCGACGACGGCGCGTTCGCGGAGTTCGTCGCGTGGCCCGCCGACTTCACCTATCGGCTTCCGGACGACGTTTCGACCCGTGAGGGTGCGCTCTGTGAACCCCTCAGCGTCGGGATTCACGCGGCGCGACGCGGGAACGTCGACGTCGGCGACTCCGTGCTCGTCACCGGTTGTGGACCCATCGGTCTGTTGGCGATGGAAGCCGCGAACGCGGCCGGGGCGACCGAGGTGTTCATCTCGGACGTCGTCCCCGAAAAACTCGCGCTGGCCGAGTCGCGGGGCGCGGATGCGACCATCGACGTGAGCGAGGAGGACCTCGGCGAAGCGGTCTCCCGACTCACGGACGGCGAGGGCGTGGACGTGATCATCGAAGCCTCCGGGGCGACCCCGGCGATTCGAACCACCATCGATGCGGTGCGACGGGGTGGGACCATCGTCCTCATCGGCCTTTCACAGGACGATGAAATCCCGCTCGCCACGGGCGACATCATCGACAACGAACTCGACGTTCGCGGGTCGTTCCGCTACCGGAACACGTACCCTGCGGCCATTCAGTTGTTGTCGGACGGCGCGGTAGACGTCGAAGGTATCGTGGATTTCGAGATGGAACTGTCGGATGTCGAAGCGGCGTTCGAGCGAGCGAAGGCGTTAGGAACCGTGAAAGGAATGATTTCGATTTCCGACTAGCCCGTCCCGAAAACCGGCCGGAGGAGTAGATTTTTTTTCGAAGCGCAATGCCCCATGTCTGTGAAGTTAAGACGTGGTCCTCGACAACACGGTTCTAAGAGGCCGTTTACCGTGACAACCTCTGTCGAAATTTTTACTCGCTAATGAGTAAACTATATCAGTGTCAGTCAGCTACGGTGCGTTGATGAACGAAACGAGCAACAAAACGAGCACAGTGGAGGTCGAACGATAATGTGGCAAGACATCGTTTTCCTGTGCGGGAGCGTCTTTTCGCTTCTCGTCCTCGTGCCGACCCTTCGCGATTCCATGGCGAACGTACCGCTCGGAACGTCCCTTCCATCGGCCATTATCGGCATCGTCTACGGGACCGCGTTTCTCACACTCGGTATGCAACTCTCCGCTGGCGGGTCGCTTCTCACGGGAATCATGTGGAGTCTCATCGCGTTCCTTCGGTCCCCCAATCCGCTCTCCGATTCCGAACCCGAAACGCACGCTGGATATTCTACCCCGCAACACGCGGACTGAAGTCGCGAAAACGCGCGGACTGACGCAACGAACGACGAAAACCAACCGACGATTCTCGATTTTCATCGACCGATATTACGACGACGAGCGGTCGTGCTGGTCACGACC
>NZ_JBAWAC010000678.1:0-3930 GCF_049589095.1 Haladaptatus sp.
GCGCGACGGTGTTCTTCTCCAGTCACATCCTCGGGCAGGTCGAAGCCGTCTGTGACCGAGTCGGAATCCTTCGCGAGGGCGAACTCGTTGCCGAGGACTCCATCGAAGGGCTTCGAGAGAACGTCGGTGGCGACACCGTTTTCCGAGTCGAGACTGCCTCGCTCTCCCCCGATGCGATCGAGCGGGTGCGCGCGATCAACGGCGTCGAGAGCGTCCGACGCGACGGGGAGACACTACTCGTCGACTGTGCGGCGAACGTCAAGACCACAGTCCTCACCACGCTCGAAGACACGGGCACGCAGGTCAAGGACTTCGAAACCGAGGAGGCGTCGCTCGAAGACCTCTTTATCGCATACACCCGACAGGGGGCGACGCCATGACGTGGCAATCCGTCGCCCGAAAGGACTTCCGGGACGCGGTTCGGTCACGATGGCTGTGGGTGTTGACGGGGCTATTCGTCATCGTGTTCGCAGTACCCCCGATCATCGCGTTCGTCCTGGATAACGGCGGGAACGCGGGACAGAACACCAATCAGTACATCTCCCTAATGGAGCAGGGTACCGCGATTCTGATTCCACTCATCTCGATCGTTATCGGCTACGCGGCCATCACCCGTGAGCGCGAGTCGGGGACGCTGAAACTCATGCTCTCGCTTCCCCATTCGCGTGACGACGTCGTACTCGGCAAGGTGCTCGGACGGAGCGGTGTCGTCGGGATTTCCATCGTCATCGGATTCGTCGTCGCCGCGGTGATCCTCCTGCTGACGAGCCTCCACTTCAAGGTCGTCGATTACATCCTGTTCGCACTGCTCACGCTCCTCCTCGGTCTCGTGTTCGTCGGGTTGTCCGTCGGCATTTCTGCCATCGCCAAGACCGGCCGCCGAGCGATGATCGGCGCAGTGACGTTGTACATCGCCTTCCTCGTCTTCTGGAGTGCGTTGGCAAACCTCGTTGCGAGTCTCCTCGGAAGATATGCTGGGATGGGAATTCCCGGACGGATATCCACGATGCTGTTCATCCGACTTCTGAACCCCATAACGGCGTACAAGACGTTGGTTAATTCGTTGATATATCCGAGCCACGTCGACGCACGGGTAGTGCTGTTCGACGGACTGATCCGAACTACCGTCGCGAGCGTGCTCGGTAACTCCCTCCCGATATACTTCAGCGATGTGTTCGTCCTGGTCTATCTCTCGTTTTGGCTGTTCATCCCCGTCGCAATCGGGTACTCGGTTTTCCGCCGAACGGAGCTCTAACGCGCCACATCTTCGTCTTCCAGCAGTTCCCAAAATTGGGCTTCCGACAGGATCGGCACGTCGTTTTCCTCCGCATCGTTCGGCTTCGACTGTCCGGGGTTTTCCCCCACGACGAGGTAGTCCGTGTTACCCGAGACGCTTCCCGTCGCGTTCGCGCCGTGGCTCTCGACGAGGTCCGCGATATCCGACCGGGGTTCGGACAGCGACCCGGTGAAAACGAACGTCGAGCCCGCGAGTTCGTCGCCATCCACGACTTCCTCTCGCTCCGGTTCGACGTGTCCCAACAGTTCCTCGACGACGCTTCGATTGCGCTCCGAGTCGAAGAATTGCCGGATGCCGGTTGCGACTTTCGGACCGATATCCGGGACGGCCTCCAGTTCGTCGGTACCGGCATCCATCACGGCGTCCATCGAGTCGAACTCCCGCGCCAACTCGCGGGCCGTTTCGCTCCCGACGCGTGGAATACCGATCGCCGAGAGGAAATGCGCAAGCGAGGGACGTTCCGACGCTTCGAGTTCGGCGAGCAGGTTGTCCGCACTCTTCTCACCCCAGCCGTCCAATTCGAGCAACGCCTCCCGGTCGAGTTCGTACAGGTCGGGCAGCGATTCGACCAAGCCTGCATCGATAAGCTGGCTCACCCGTTCCTCGCCCAGTCCCTCGATGTCGAGTCCGTCGTCGCTCCCGTAGTACGCCACCGCCTGCCGAAGTTGCGCATCGCACGCGAGTCCACCGGTGCAGTAGGCAATCGGTCCGTCGCGTTCGACCGGACTGCCGCAGACAGGGCACTGGTCGGGGAGTTCGTAGTAGCCTTCGCTGTGTTTTTCGACCACTTCGGAGACGTAAGGGATGACGTCACCCGCACGCTTGACGCGAATCTCGTCACCGATGTTGATGTCTTTTTCCGCGATTTCGTCCGGATTATGGAGGCTAGCCCGTGAGACGGTTACCCCACCGACATCGACGGGTTCGAGTAGCGCAACAGGGGTGAGTCGCCCCGTTCGTCCGACTTGCACGGTCACGTCCATGATCGTGGTTTTCTCCGAACGAGCCGGGAATTTGTACGCGTACGCCCATCGATACGAGCGTGCCGTCGTCCCGAGTTCGTCGCACTTCTCCCGATCGTTCACCTTGATGACGACCCCGTCGATTTCGTAGTTCAACTCCTCGCGCTCGGCCATCATCTCATCGCGGTAGTCGAGACAGGCCTCGATGTCGTCCACGAGTTCGGTGCGGTCGTTCACCTTCAGCCCGAACTTCGGCAGCGCCTCGTACTCCGACCAGTGGGTCGGAAACTCCTCGCTCGCGTCGAGTACGTCGTAGAAGAAACAATCGAGGGGACGCTCCGCCGTCACGGACGGATCGAGTTGCCGGAGCGACCCGGCGGCCGCGTTTCGCGGATTGGCGAACGGGTCCTCGCCGCGTTCGACCCGCTCGCGGTTGAACGCGGTGAACGCATCCAGCGGGAGATAGACTTCCCCCCGAACGGCGAGATAGTCCGGATAGTCACCTCGGAGATGGTGCGGGATGCTCGCGATGGTGCGGACGTTCTCGGTCACGTCCTCACCCGTCACCCCGTCACCACGAGTCGCGGCGCGCACGTACTCGCCGTCCTCGTAGACGACTTCCAGCGACAGACCGTCGAACTTCGGATCACAGACGTACTCCACTTCGTCGTACGCCCGATGGATTCGCTCGTCGAATCCACGCACGTCGTCGGCTTCACCGCTGGAGTCGATGGAGAGCATCGGGGCGACGTGCTCGACGCTGTCGAGTTCGTCGAGCGGTTCGCCGCCAACACGTCGGGTCGGACTGTCAGCAGTCTGGACGTCGAACGCCTCCTCTAACTCTCGCAGTCGCGTGAAGAGAGCGTCGTAGGTCCGATCGCCGATGAGTGGGTCGTTTTCGACGTAGTAGCGATAGTCGTGGTGGCGGATCGCCTCGCGAAGCAGTGCGGCCTGTTCGCTGGCCTCGGCTTCGCTCATCTCGACGACGGGTTCGAAATCCGTCCCTGGCTCTTCGACGTACGGGTTCTCGTCCGCGCTCACCTCTGCCATCTCTCGAAGGTTGTTCGTCGTCCGGTAAATACCTCATCACCGCTGTTGGAGAGGAAACAAAGCCCTGCAGTAACAGTTCCAGTATTCACACGGGCCGCCCGTCGGACCTGAAGTCGATGACGGACTACAGCGTGCACGAATCGGAGTTCGACGGAACGACCGACGACGACTAGAGTGCACCCGAAGAGAGGAATTTCGATACGGACGACCTGTCGGATACCGCCAGTCACATCGTTCTCTCGTCGTCCGGATTCGACGATCCCGACCGTTACGAAGTTTACCCGTGATTCGAACGCCGACCAGTCCGAAATTACAACAGTTCGGTGACGTTCTCGATGGCGTTTCGGCAGAACGGACAGCGATAGTTCGTCGAAAATCCGCTGGATTGGGCGACGGTTCTGGTTTCCAGTTCGTGAAACGCGATGTTCCGCCGACAGTCCGGGCAGACAACTTTTGGCACGATTAATTCTATTCAACCGTAGCTACTTAACTCCAAGGTGCAACAACACATATATATCAGATACTCGTGGTGCGCTGTTTCGAGAACGGTCAACCGGCGAAGAAAGAGTTCACGCCGACAGGGAGTTCAGTATCAGTCCGTCTCGGACAGATTTTGAACCG
>NZ_JBAWAC010000679.1:0-9877 GCF_049589095.1 Haladaptatus sp.
TGATAGCCCGGCACGCCCCACTGAACGAACGGCCAGTGGTCGCTGTGCGGTCCCTGGTGGGGAATCGTGCTGATGGGGTGGCCGTACTCGTCCGCGACTTCGTGGGCGGCGTCGTCCAGCGCGTCGAACCCGTGGGTGGTGAACGTGAGCGTCCGACCGCGACCAACGCCGTCGTTGTTCAGGATGGCTTTGATGCCGTCGAAATCGGTTTCGCTCGCCATGTGGGCCGACCCGTCGAGACCGACTTCCTCGGCACCGAAGGCGACGAAGTGGACCTTCGTGTCGAGTTCGTCCTCGCGCTCGGCGAGCACGCGGGCTATCTCGACGACCATCGCGGTTCCCGCGCCGTTGTCCATCGCTCCCTCCGCGATATCGTGAGCGTCGATGTGGCTGGTGACGAGTACTTCCTGTTCGGTGTCCGGACCCAACTCGGCGTGGACGTTCTGGCTGGTCGCGTCGTAAATCTCGGCATCGACGTCGACCGTCACCTCGTCACCGTCCCACCGCCGAGCGAGTCGCGTCCCGACCTCTTTCGAGACACCGACGGCGGGGATGTCGCCGATGGGGTCTTCCTCGGTGCCGACGCTGCCGGTCGGCGGGAGACAGCCCTCGACGTGGTTTCGGAAGACGAAGGCGGCCGCCCCGCCGTCGACGGCGTAGTAGTACTTTTCCCGGCGGTGGATGAACCGGTCGAAATAACTCGGTACGTTCGAGGCGACCATGACGACCTTCCCCTCGATGTCGTGTTTCTCGAAATCGGACGGGAGACCGTATCCTAGGTCGATCAGTTCACCGCTCGCGGATCCGGCGGGACTGCGCGGGAGGGCGATGCTCTCCTGTGTCGTGTCGCCCGCCGTAATCGAACTCGTCCCCCGTGTCCACCCCTGCACGTCGAACTCGGCCAGGCGGGCGTTCCGTGCGCCGACGTCGGTGAGCGTATCGCGGGTCACTTCGGCGGCTTCCCGTTCGCCGTCGCTGCCGGTCATGCGGTCTCCGATATCGACTATCGTTTCGAGAAAATTCCATCCTGCATCGCTCGTGAACGTCCGTCCGATCCACTGTGACATACGCTTCCACATATCGCAGTGGTAGCCTAAATGTTTCGAAACGTAATATCCCAACGAATCGTTAGTTATCCACGTGGAACCGGCAATATTTTCGGTGATTTATAATCAAGGTACTTAAGGTGGCTGAATATCTTCTTCGATATTCCTTCTATGGCGATGTTTTATAACGAATGATGACGATTGACCGATAGACAGTCGGTGATTCTACGATATGGCTTCACAAGTTCCGGATATGGCGCGCGTGGTTGGACTCGACGGCAACGTCGATGGGGACGTGAATCTCTCCTCGACGGATGTGGAGAAGATGTACCGATTACAGGTACTCGCCCGGACGTTCGACCAGAAAGCCGTCTCGCTCCACCGGCAGGGACGGATCGGAACCTACGCGCCCTTGCAGGGACAGGAAGCGGCCCAAGTCGGTGCGGCATACGCGCTGTCACCGGACGATTACTGCTTCCCGACCTACCGCGACCACGGCATCTACATCACCCGTGGCCACGCGATGCGGGACATCCTCCTGCACCTTTCGGGGGCGGGAAACTACGTGGACCGCGAGGATGCCGAGGGACTGCGGACGTTCCCGCCGACGATTCCCATCGCCACCCAACTGCCCCACGCCGTCGGCGTCGGTATGGGCGCGAGCTACAAGGACGACGACTGTGCCGTCCTGGCGAGTTTCGGGGACGGAGCGACGAGCGAAGGTGACTTCCACGAGGCGCTGAACTTCGCAGGTGTGTTCGAGACGCCCACCGTCTTCTTCTGCCAGAACAACCAGTGGGCGATTTCGGTGCCGCGCGAGCGCCAGACCGCGAGCGCGACCATCGCCCAGAAGGCAGGGGCCTACGGCTTCGAGGGCGTTCGCGTGGACGGCAACGACGTGCTCGCGGTCTATCGAACCGTCTCCGACGCGCTCGAACGCGCGAAGGAGGGCGAACCGATACTCGTCGAGGCCGTCACGTATCGACAGGGTGCCCACACGACGACGGACGATCCGACGAAGTACCGCGATGAGGCCGAGGTCGACGAGTGGGCAGAGAAGGACCCGCTCGTTCGTACCCGCGAGTATCTCGAAACCGAACACGGTTGGACGGACGAGGACGAGGAGTCGCTTCGGGAGGAGGCGAAGGCACCGGTCGCGGAGGCCGTCGAAGCGGCCGACGCACACGACGGCTACGACGTGGACGCCATCTTCGACCACGTCTACGCGAGCGAACACCCACGGCATCCGCGTCAGCGTGACGCCGTTCCCGAGAATCCCGACGTGGACCGATAACCTCCTTGCCGATTTTCGATCTCACTCGCCAGCAGCGTTATGTGTCGTGCTGTGGTAGCCGAGACGGGGATTTCCGATGGAACGTCACGAACGCGGACCGGGAGAGTACGGTGCCGAGACTGAGAAACTGGCCGATATCGCCGAGATGAAAATTACCGAGCCGACGCTGACGTGGCTCGAAGTTTCACATCCACAACAACCGATTCCACTCGGGCAAAACGACCGGGTCATCGACAGCCGATTCAACGAGCAACAGGACGTCTGGGAAGTGTTACTGATCGCACTTCCCGATGAAAACGAGGAGTAGTTACAGCATATCCTTCTGTTTCATCCCCTCGATGAGGTCATCGACGAGTTCGTCGACGGTATCGTAGGGGAAATCCTGCGTGTCGTTCATCTTCGTCGCCAGTTCCATCGCGGTCAGACTGGTGTCGCCCGCTTCGAAACGCGTACCGGGCCCGTTCGGGAGCGCCGGAACGAGTTCCATCGGGTTGCTGACCGGGTAATCCGCGCCTTCGAATGCGTCGTGAAACTGCTGTCGGAATTCCGCTTCTTTGTCGGCCATGTCACTCCTTGTGTGAGTAATCGGCAAAAACGTTCCGGAACCACAATACACAAGTTGTGAGTTTATTCACCGCTTCAGGGAGGTTTATACTCCGATACGCGAAAGATTCGATATGGAATTCGATTTTGATTTCGACTTGTTATGCGAACTGACGGAGACGAACGGGGCGGCGGGATACGAGGACCGGATCCGCGAAATCGTTCGACGGGAGATGGAACCCGAAGTGGACGAACTTCACACCGATGCGATGGGGAACGTCATCGGAACCATCGAGGGGACGGAGGACTACGAAGTCGCCGTCGCGGCACACATGGACGAGATCGGGTTCATGGTTCGTTACGTGGACGACGACGGGTTCGTCTCCCTGGACGCGCTCGGCGGGTGGGACCCCCGTGTTCTGCGGGCACAGCGCGTCACCGTCCACACGGATGACGAGGACCTGACGGGCGTCATCGGGTCGGTACCGCCGCATCTCCTGGACGGCGACGAAGGCGAGGAGGACGTCGAGGATATCTACGTCGACCTCGGCCTCCCGGCCGACGAGGCCGACGAACGCGTCTCCGTGGGCGACATCGTCACGATGGAACAGACGACGACGAAAGTCGGTAACAACGTCTCCGGAAAGGCACTGGACGACCGCATCTGTCTGTTCTCCATGCTGGAGGCGGCGAAACGCATCGAGAACCCGGACGCGACCATCCACTTCTGTGCGACCGTTCAGGAGGAGGTCGGCCTTCGTGGTGCGAGCGCGCTCGGTGTCGACGTCGACCCCGACCTCGCGGTCGCCCTCGACGTGACCGTCGCGAACGACTTCCCGGCGGTAAGTAAGAAGCGGGATTACGTGACTCGTCTCGGGGACGGCACTGCGATAAAGCTCAAGGACGGCAGCGTCGTCACGACGCCGAAAGTCCACAAACGAATGCGCTCGGTGGCGGAAGCGGAAGACATCCTGTATCAGCTCGAAGTACTCCCCTCGGGCGGGACGGACACCGCCGGGTTCCAGAACACCTACGGCGCGAAGCCAGTCGGCGCGATCTCGATTCCGACCCGATATCTCCACTCCGTCACCGAGAGCGCCAACGGCGACGACGTGTCGGCAACCATCGACCTGCTCACGGCCTTCCTCGAAACCGAGGACGGAGAGCACGACTACTCGTTGTAGTCTCCAAACTACCGGACGGTCGCCCGAACACCGTCACTCCGCGTCGTCCGGCGTATCGAAGTCGTGGAACGCACGACCCTTTTCGATGCTCAAAATATCCAATCCTGCGGCCGCACCGCCGCCGACCGATATCGCCGCCTGAATCTTGTCCGAACGGGCTGTCCACCCGGCGGCGTAGGCGTTTTCGACCGTCGTTGCGCTATCCGAATCGGTTTTCACCGTACCGTTGTCGTTCAACTCACAGCCGAGCGCCTCGGCCATGTCACGCGATTGTCCGGTCGTGAAGACGACGTAGGTCACATCGTACTCGCCGTTCTCCGTCGTCACGGTGAACCCGTCGTCCGACTCCTCGACGTTCGTTACCTCCTCGCCCTGCTTTCGTTCGGCACCCTGTTCGTCCACCTGCTCGCGAGCGACCTCCAGAAACTCGTCCCCATCGATGCTCTTGATTCCGAGGTAGTTGAACAGGTGCGCCGCGTGCATCGCGGTGCCGTCCGTGTCGAACACGACCGTATCGAGTCCGTTCTTCGCGGTGAACAGCGCCGCGCTCAGTCCGGCAGGACCGCCGCCGATGACAGCTACGTCTGACATGAGATGTCACGTACCACGCTGACGTGCATAAACTTCATCGCTCCAGCAAGTGCTTCGTCTTCGCGTGCCGATACAGGAACATGGGTTCGAAGCCGACCTTTGCGAGCGGGTTTCCCGCCTCGCCGAGCGCTGGAAACCGATACTCCACCTTGTCACGGACGAGCGTCTGCTGCAGGTCACCCGCGTAGAACTGGTGTGTGTGTTCCCACTCGGGGAACGGTCCGTCCGACATCTCGTCCCGAAACATCGCCGCGTAATTCTCCTCCTCGCGCTCGACGATGGTCGAAGTCCAACGCTGACGCGGACCGACGCCGAAGGGACGAAGCGACATGCGGATTTGGGTTCCCGCCTCCAGGACGTCCGGGTCCGCCTCGCCGTCCGGACCACGAACCCCCTCCACCCGAAGGTTCATCCACCCCGGCGTGAGCGCCTCCAAACCGTCCGTGGTCGAGTAAAACCGCCATACGTCCTCGAACGGCGCATCGACCCACACTTCCCGCTGATAGATAGCCATTGCCGATAGTTCCCGCTCTCCGGTAAAAATGCTTGTGCGTAACCAGTAAGAGCGCGTTATCGCCGTCACAGGGAGTTTTATAATCGCGAGAGACGGCAACTGAGCATGGTCGATATTCGACTCGTCGAACCGGCCGACGCCGAGGCGATCACCGACATTTACGCCCCGATCGTCCGGGAAACGGTCATCTCCTTCGAACGGACGCCACCCGACGAAGCGGAGATCGAAAATCGGATCGAAGCCACCCTTCCGACGTACCCGTGGTTGGTCTGTGTCCACGACGACGAACTCCTCGGATACGCCTACGCGAGTCCTCATCGATCTCGGGAGTCCTACCAGTGGTCGGTGGACGTTTCGGTGTACGTTCGTTCCGATCACCATCGGTCGGGTATCGGACGGGGACTCTACGAATCGCTGTTCGCACTCCTCCGAGAACAGGGATATTACAACGCCTACGCCGGAATCGCGCTCCCGAATCCGGCCAGCGTCGGCCTGCACGAGTCGCTGGGATTCGAGCAAATCGGGACGTATCGAGACGTCGGCTACAAGGGCGGTACGTGGCGGAGCGTCGGCTGGTGGCACTTACGACTCTCCGTGGAAACCAACGGAGACGAGGCTGAACCGACACCGCCGCGCTCGCTGTCCGCACTCGACGGGAGCGTCAGGGACGATGCGGTAGGACTCGGCCGCGGATCGATACGGCTCTCGTGAGACGCACTCGGAAGACTACTTGAGACGTTCTTGAAGAAACGACGGATGGGCCGCGGTGACACCGTCGATGGTGAGGATGTCGTCACTGATGACGGTGCCGACCGCGCCGCCGTTCGGTGCGCGAACTTCGGCCATCAGCATGTGGTCGCCGCTACACGTGTAGAGGGTGTCGATATCGTCCAGATTCTGGAGCGCCCGCGTCGCTTCGACGTACCGTTCGCTTTCGACATCGATGCCGACGAGCGCGATGCTCTGACTGGACAGCTTCTTCGGGTCGATTTCGGCGGAATAGCCGACGATAACGCCTTCCTCTTCGAGCTTTTCGATGTACTTTCGGACCGTTGGCTTCGAAACGCCAGCGCGAGCCGCGATTTCCGAGTACGACGCCTGTGCATCGTCCTCTAAGACGTGGAGGATACGGTCTTCGGTCGATTCCGTACTCATGATACCAGGATGTTTCCCGCACAGGAAAAAATACCTTGCGAAGTGAAAAACACATTGACAGCCACGAAAAGGTTGTTCGAAATGACGAGAACGGCGAAACGAGATTACTTGTGGCGGTCGAGCAGGTCGTAGCTCCGTTCCCACTCGTAATCGTCGTCGAAGTACCGCTCTGCGAGCGGCGATTCCGGCATGTCGCCCGTCGACTGTTTCTCCTGCTGGTAGGAGGGTCGCTCGTCGTTCACGTAGAAGCGACCGGTGAGGACTTTGCCCTCGTAGAGGGCGTCCTCGGTGTCGTGCGCCATCTGCATCGCTTCACGGCGGTCGTGAACGTCGAAGTCGTAGTCATCGCTGTCCTGCACGTCGATGTACGGGACGTACTGCTTTGCGTCCTTGTTCCACGTCGGGCACTGCGTGAGGAAGTCCACGTGGGCGAACCCGTCGTGTTCCATCGCCTCGGTGAGGATTTCCTTCGCTTGGTTCGGGTTGACCGCCGCTGTTCGGGCGACGTACGTTGCACCCGAGGTGATCGAGAGCGAGAGCGGTCGAATCGGACTCTTCGCGCTCCCGTTCGGCTGAGTCTTCGACTTGTGTCCCTTCGGCGACGTGGGCGAGGTCTGCCCCTTCGTCAGTCCGAAGATCTCGTTGTCGAAGACGATGTAGGTCATGTCGTGGTTCTCACGAGCCGTGTGCATGAAGTGGTTCCCGCCGATTCCGTACCCGTCGCCGTCACCGCCGGCGGCGACGACTTCGAGGTCGGGGTTGGCGAGTTTGGCCGCGCGTGCGACCGGCAGGGACCGCCCGTGGATGGAGTGGAAGCCGTAGCTCTGGAAGTAGCTCGACAGCTTCCCGGAACAGCCGATACCGGTGACGAGGAGCGTCTCGTCCGGTGTGCGGCCGACCTCGGGCATCGCCTGTTTCAGCGCCTTGAGGACGCCGAAGTCACCACAGCCCGGACACCACGTCGCCTGTGGTTCGAGGCTGGGCGTGAACTCGTTCACGTCGATGTCTCGTTCTTCGTCGATTGCGTTGAATACACTCATTTTCAGTCACCCGTTGCGGATTCGATGCGCGTGTTGTGCGCTGGGTTGGCGTCGCCGTCGATTCGTGCTTCGAAGCCGTCAACGACTTCCGAAGGCTCGAACGGGTTGCCGTCGTATTTCAGCAGGCTGAACAGCTTGTCACCGTGCTTGCCGGTCGCCGCCTGGATGTGTCGGCGGAACTGTGCCGTGGCGTTCATCTCGACGACGAGCACCTCGTCGACGTCTTCGAGGAAGGCATTGACCTCCTTCTTCGGGAACGGCACCATGTCGCTGACGTTCATCGTCTTGACCGAGTGGCCATCCTCGTTCAGCATCTCGACGCCCTCTTCGACGGCACCCTTCATGCTACCGAAGCTGAGGATGGCGTAGTCGGCGTCCTCGTCGCCGTAGACGGTCTGGTGGGACTCGTCCATGTCGTTGAGTTCCTCGCGGATGGCCGCGAGTTTCTCCATACGACGGTCCATCTGCGTGACACGGTTGTCCGGGTCCTCACTGATGTGACCGGCTTCGTTGTGCTCGTTACCCGAGGCGAGGAAGTTGCCGCCCTTCTGTCCCGGCAGGGACCGCGGACTGACGCCGTTCTCGCCGTCGTAGCGGTAGCGCTTGAACCGACCGGCGAGGCGTTCTCCCTGTTCTATCTCCTCTTCCGTGACGACTTCCCCGATGTCCGGGTTCGGGTCACGGTCGAACGTGGATTCCGGAACGGTCTCGTGACCGCCGGAGAGCTTCTGGTCGTAGAGGATGATGCTCGGAAGCTGGTAGTTGTACGCGAGTTCGAACGCCTTTCGCGTCTGGATGTACGATTCGCGTGCGTCACCCGGCGCGAACACGACGCGGTTCGAGTCGCCCTGACTCGTGTACAGGACGTGTTCGAGGTCGCCCTGTTCGGGTTTCGTCGGCATTCCGGTCGAGGGACCAGCACGCATCGATTCGACCAACACGAGGGGTGTCTCGTTGATTTCGGCGAGACCCAGCGGTTCGGACATCAGTGCGAACCCACCGCCGGACGACCCGCTCATCGCCTTTGCGCCCGCGTGGCTCGCACCGATTGCGAGCGCCGCGGCGGCGATCTCGTCCTCGACCTGCTCGGAAATTCCGCCGAGGTCGGGGAGATGTTGGGTCATAATGGTGAACACGTCCGTCCACGGCGTCATCGGGTATCCGGAGATGAACCGGCATCCCTCGTCGATGGCACCGTAGGCGATACCGTGGCTGCCCGAGATGAGCACCTTGTCGTCGTCGTAGTCGCTCTCGGGGAGCGTGACGCCGACGTCCGTGTCGTAGTTCTCGTTGAGGTCCTCGTAGGCCGCACGGAGGACTTCGAGGTTCGGTTCGAGGATTTTCTCCGGCATGGCCTCGGCCATCAGGTCTTCGATGATGTCGAGGTCCATCCCGATGATGGCGCAGGTCGCGCCGACGCCGGCCGTGTTCCGCATGATCTCACGGCCGTACTCCTTGGCGAGTCCGCGGAGGTCCAGATCGAAGACGTGCCAGTTGTTCTCCTCGACACGTGCATCGAAGTCCGGAATTTCATCGGTGTCGAGCAAGCCGGAGTCGTAAATGATGACTCCACCCTCGCGGAGTTCGTCCAAGTTCTCCGTCAGGGGCTTGATTTCCTCGTTACCGTAGTATGCTTCTTCCTGTGGGTTCCGCGCGAAGCTGTCTCCGAGCGCGAGGAGGAAGTTGTAGTTGTCCCCGCGCGATTTGACTTCGTGGTCCGCCGCGCGAATCTCCACGTAGGTGTGGCCGCCGCGAATGCGCGACGGATAGTGTCGATGCGTGAATACGTGTAACCCTGCTCGCATGAGGGCTTTTGCGAAGTTCTGACTCGTCGAGTCGATCCCGTCACCGGAACCGCCTGCGATTCGCCAGATGAGTTCGTCATCCGTCATAATTGAAACTCCATGGCCTCCCGGGCCTGGTGGATAAGAATTGTATCGCATGCTGGTAAAGCCTTTGCCATAGATTAGCAAGGAACTTTTGTGATAGATGGCGTCTACCGGCTGATTTCACCGTTTCTCCTAAAATAAACTTCCCATTTAGTAATGGTTATTTAAATAGCAATAAATGAACGCGAAGGTGGTCTCCGTCTCGTTGCAAAGTCGCCGAACCTGTTAATAGTTTAATATAATATGTACTATAAATCAAGTAACTTTTTAAAGTAAAAGGACACAAAACTCGCCGAATAACATGTATCGAGTCGTCTCGAGTATTTCGGTATTACTCCTCCTCACGACGGTATTTTTCCCGACGATAGCGGCGGCAAACGAACCACCACTCGCCGACGCTGGACTCGACCAGCACGTCGCGCGCGGAAGCACGGTCCTCCTCGATGCCTCCGGATCACACGACCCGGACGGCCGCATCGAGCGATACGAATGGTCGATACGAACCCCGGACGGACGAACAATCACGCCGAACTGTCGAACGTGTCCGCAAACCCGGTTTCACCCGAACGAAGTCGGACGATACGCGGTTTCCCTGACGGTTACCGACGAGGACGGGACGAG
>NZ_JBAWAC010000680.1:0-8339 GCF_049589095.1 Haladaptatus sp.
ACTGTGCTCGGTGCTGGAAACATGGGTCACGGAATCACGGAAGTGGCCGCCATCGCCGGGTACGACGTTACCATGCGCGACGTCGAGGAGGAGTTCGTCACGAACGGGTACGAGAACATCGAGTGGAGTCTGGAGAAGTTGGCCGAGAAGGGCTTCATCGACGAGTCGGCCGAGGACGTTCTCGGACGCGTCGAGACGGCAGTCGATCTGGAATCGGCGGTGGCCGACGCCGACCTCGTCATCGAGGCGGTGCCCGAGCGGATGGACCTCAAGCGGGAGGTGTTCATCGACCTCGACCAGTTCGCGCCCGAGGACGCCCTGCTGGCGTCGAACACGTCCAGCCTGAGCGTTACTGAGATGGCCGGTGTCACCTCCAGACCGGAGGACGTGGTCGGCATGCACTTCTTCAACCCGCCAGTGAAGATGGACTTGGTCGAAATCATTTACGGCGAGCGGACGAGCGACGAGACGGCGGAGACGGCGTACGAGTTCGCCGAATCCATCGGCAAGACGCCGATCTACGTCCGGAAGGACGTTCGCGGCTTCGTCGTCAACACCGTCCTCGGTCCGTTCGGGGACGAACCCGCGTGGATGGTGTCGAACGGCGAGGCGACGATACGCGAGGTGGACGCCGCGATGGTCCACCAGCGGGGCTACCCGATGGGGCCGTTCGAACTCATGGACCTGACCGGTATCGACGTGGGCTATCACGTCCGCAACGAGTCCGGGCGGGAGATTCCGCCTATCATGGCCGAGAAGGTCGAAAACGAGGAACTGGGACAGAAGACGGGGAAGGGATACTACGACTACGAAGCCGTCGATGGAGAAGGAGTCAACTACGAACCCGGCGACGGCGAGGGGTTCGACACCCTGCGAATCGAGGCCCGGATGGTCAACGAGGCGGCGCGACTCGTCGGGGAGGGCGTCGCCCGACCCGACGAAATCGACACCGGCGTCCGTCTCGGACTCGGGTTCCCGGAGGGTATCTGCCGACGCGCGGACAAAATCGGTCTCGACACCGTTCTGGACAAACTCGAATCCCTGCACGAGGAGACGGGAGAGGCGAGGTTCGAACCGGACGACTATCTCGTCGAACTGGTCGAAGCCGGAAAAACCGGCGAGAAAGCAGGCGAAGGATTCCACGAGTATTCGACCAGCGGCGACGGGCCGGGTACCTACCAGTTACTGAACTACGTCCTCTCCGACGATGGTCTGCTCGAAATCGAACTGAACCGGCCGGAGCGCCTGAACGCACTTTCGGCCGATTTGCTCGGCGAAATCGACGACCTGCTCACATCGGTCGATACCGACGACGTGCGGTGTGTCACCTTCGAGGGTGCTGGCGACCGCGCGTTCAGCGCGGGAGCCGACATCGGCGGGTTCGCGGACGCCACGCCCACGGACTTCATGGACGTGACGCCGACGTTCGAGACGGTCAACGAGTTCGAGTGTCCGACGATTGCGAAGGTGGACGGCTACTGTCTCGGTGCCGGGTTGGAACTGGCGCTCGCCTGTGACATGCGGATCGCCACGGAGAAATCGGAGTTCGGGTCCCCCGAAATTCGGCTCGGACTCATTCCCGGCGGCGGCGGCACCCAGCGACTGATCAGACTGCTCGGCGAGACGCGCGCCAAGGAACTCGTGTTCCGGGGCAACCGCATCGACGCCGACCGCGCCGAGGACTGGGGGCTCATCAACCGTTCCGTGCCCGACCGGGAGTTCGATTCGGTCGTCGCTGAGTTCGTGGACGACATGCTCGAAGGGCCGCCAGTCGGCCTGAAGGTGGCGAAGAAGGTGATGAACGAAGGGGCCGACGCGAGCCTCGACGCCGCGCTGGCGATGGAGAGTCAGGGCTTCGGTCTGCTCATGAGCACCGACGACGTGCGCGAGGGAACCGCCGCGTTCGGCGAGGACCGCGACCCCGAGTTCACGGGGGAGTAGCCGTGACGGTCCCGTTCGAGGAGTTGGAAGTGGGAAGGGAACTGACGACACCTACGCGCACCATCACCGAGGCCGACGTCGTCAACTTCGCGGGCGTGAGCGGCGACTTCAACACGCTTCACACCAGCGAGACCGAGATGGCCGAGTCGGATTTCGGGGAGCGGATCGCCCATGGCGCGCTCGTGTTTTCGGTCATGACCGGCCTCACGCGGCGCATCGTCCACGAACGCGCGGAGACGGTGGCGTTCTACGGCGTGGACCGACTCCGCTTTCGAGCGCCCGTCTTCTTCGGCGATACGGTTCACGTCACCTTGGAACTGATCGAGAAGGAAGCGCGCGACCATCCGACCGGGAACGGCGTCGTCCGGTACGAGGCCGAGGTGCTGAACCAGCGGGACGAGGTCGTGCTGTCGTGCGAACTCCTCTCGCTGGTGCGGTGAGCGAGGTCGTGGGCGGCTCTCTACTATTTTTTGTACTCGTCGTCCAGTCCCTCGAATATCTCGGGGTCGGTGCGGAACTTGAGCACGTTGTGCACCACCGAGTTGCGAATGTTGTCGATCACGTCCCCGTGTTCCTTGTAGAACTCGTGAATCCACTGTGACTCCGCTTGCCGGTTGGGGAACATCATCACCGTCTTCCACTGGTACTCGCCGTCCGAGAGGAAGTAAAACAGCGTGTTGGGGTCGTCGCGGATGTACTCCATCGCGGCGCGCCAACTGTCCGCGAAATGTTCCGGGTTGAACTTGAACTCGAACAGGCCGAAGATGTAGTACTCCTCGTTGGGAATGATGGCCTCCCGGAACACGCCCTCGTTCCGCATCTCGCGGATAGACTCGCTCACGGTGACGTGCGACACTTCGATGTCGTACTCCTCGGCGAGGATGGTCGTCAACTCCCGCGAGGATAGCTGTGGGTCGCGTGTCAGTTCCCGCAGGATGGCGATGTCCCGCTCCTTGAACTCCCAGTTCGGTGATTCCGTCTCGTCGGTCATACTGTTCCTTCCGGAGAACGGGTTATCAGGGTTCTCTTTCGAACGAGGCGTGTTTGATGCTATTCGATAGATGGGACAAACAGATTTTCCCGAATACTCACAACCCGAGGCGGTCGGCGCGCAGGAGCGAGGATATCGAGCGGTGCGCGAGGTCTTCGTAAACGGTAGTGAACGAACGGCTCGTCAGAGCTTTGCTCTGACGGTGGGCGACGAGCGATAGCGAGGAGTCGGTTGGGGAGGGTGTGGTGCGGAGGCGGTTGCGGTCTCATTGACGTCTGTAACTGCTCGCATCTTCATTGCAACTACTGGAGTGAAGACCTCGAAAGCCCACCCAAACACAGTAGCGCAACCACACCGCCGCACCGCACCACGCCCTCCCCAACCGATTGCGTTTCTCGCTCCTTTCAGTCGCTGCGATACCTGCGGGCTGCGGCCGCAGGTCAGCGAGACGCTCCGCGTCTCGCAAGCCTCATCCCTTGCGCGCTGGCACAGCCCTTCGGACGACATGTCCTCAGGACTGTGCCAGCGCGCGCCACGGCAGTTGATCGTCTCTACACCTCACTTTCCATCAAAAGTCGATATCGCAAGCTGTCCTAGAACAGGTCGTCGGAGATGATGTTCTTCTGGATTTCGCTGGTGCCCTCGTAGATTTTCGTGATGCGGGCGTCGCGGTAGTAGCGCTCGACGGGATGGTCGGTGACGTAGCCAGCGCCGCCGTGGACCTGGATGGCGTCGTCGGCGACATCGACGGCGTGCTCGCTGGCGAAGAGTTTGGCCATACTCGCAAAGCGGGTTGCGAGGCGGTCGTCGCCCTCCTCGACGTGCGAGGCGGCGCGATAGGTGAGCGACCGGGCGGCTTCCACGTCCGTCGCCATGTCGGCGACCTTGTGCCCGATGGCCTGATAATCCTTGATGAGGTTTCCACCCTGCTCGCGCTCGCTGGCGTAGTCGATGGACTGGTCCACGGCGGCCTGCGCGACGCCGACGGCCTGCGAAGCGACGCTCACCCTGCCGGAGGCGAAGAAGTTCATCAACTGGTAGAAGCCCTTGTCCTCCTCGCCGATGACGTTCTCGGTGGGGACGCGCACGTCGTCGAGGACGATTTCCGCGAGGTCCGAGGCGCGGATGCCGAGTTTGTTGTCGATTTTCGTCGGTTTGAACCCATCCGTATCCGTCGGGACGAGGATGGCACTGATGCCGCGGTGTGGCGGTTCGGCGTCGGGGTCCGTCTTGGCCATGACGACGGCCACGTCCGCGACGGTGCCGTTCGTGATCCACATCTTGTTGCCGTTGATGACGTACTCGTCGCCGTCCGTCTCCGCGGTGGTCTCGATTCCGGCGACGTTCGACCCGTGGCCCGGCTCCGAGATACAGCTACAGCACGCCGATTGGCCGTTGGCGATTCGGGGGAGCCACTCCTCCTTCATCCACTCGTCGCCGAACTTCCGGATCATGTTCGACCCGAATCCTCGACTGCCGATGGCGCTCCCGATACCCGCGTCGGCCCGCCACAGTTCCTCGGTGACGATGATGGACGAGAGGGTGTCCATCCCCGCGCCGCCGTACTCCACGGGAATACCCGGGGCGAGCAAGTCGAGCTCCGCCGCCTTCTCGATGAGCTCCTCGGGATACTTCTTCTCCTCGTCGTGCTCCCGCGCGACGGGCGCTATCTCCTCCTCGCCGAACTCGCGCACCGCCTCGCGTATCGCACGCTGCTCGTCTGACAGTCGAAATGACATACCCGGATTTAGGATTCCAATGAAAAGAATCTTCGGCATCTAACCAACCGTTGGTAACAACTGGTCGAAATTCGCGTACAGTTATCTCCAACTCCGTCCATAACCTCCGGCTCGTCGGGGACAGCTCTTGGTCGGCCCGTCGCGGACCTGTTTTTGGTTGCCCCATCGTGGACAGCTTCTATTCCAGTTTCTTTACGGACTGCTCCTCCCTCCGACCGTTTTTCCGGACTCGACAGTTTGATTCCGTGCGAAACGGTAGTACGGGAGGAGATGAGTGAGAATCCCGAAGGGGCGATGGTCGGGCGGGACCTCGAACGACGGGAGGATCCAGTGCTCGTGACCGGGCGGGCGACGTACACCGACGACCTGAACGCATCCGGAATGGCGTATCTCGTCTTCGTTCGGAGTCGCTACGGTCACGCGACCGTCGAGGACATCGACACCAGCGATGCCGAAGCCACGGATGGCGTTCTGGGAGTCTACACGTGGGAGGACATCGAACACTCGGATACTCCGGGAACCATTCCCGTCGAGACCGGGTTTCTCGACAACGAGATTCCGGGTCACCCGATTCTCGCCGACGGGCGAGTGCGGTATCACGGCCAGCCGGTCGCCGCCGTGGTCGCCGAGGATCGCTACGTCGCCACGGACGCCGCGGACGCCGTGGATGTTGATTACGACCGTCTCGACGCCGTGACGGACCCGATCGAGGCGACTGCGGAGGATGCGCCCGAGATTTTCGAGGGGGTCCCGAACAACGTCGTGACCGACACAGACATGGGCGATGCGGACGCCACCGCGGGAGCGTTCGAGGATGCGGACCGCGTCGTCGAAATCGAACTGGAGAACAACCGCCTCATCGCCAACGCGATGGAGCCACGGGCGGCGCTCGCGGAGTACGACGACGTCGAGGAGTCGCTGACCGTGACGATGACGAGCCAGTCACCGCACGGCCATCGAGGCAAGCTCTCGGACACGCTCGGCATCCCCGAGAATCGAATCCGCGTCGTCGCACCGAGCGTCGGCGGCGGCTTTGGACACAAGGGCCACCACCACCCCGGCGAAGCCGTCGCGGCGTGGTGTTCCCGCGAACTCGGAATTCCGGTGAAGTGGACCGCCACGCGCTCTGAGAACTATCTCGCCGGTGCCCACGGCCGGGACCACCGAACGACGGCCGAACTGGCGTTCGACGATGACGGCACGATTCGGGGTCTCCAGGCCGAAACCCACGCCGGACTCGGAGGCTACGGACTCGGCGTCAGCCCGGCGCTTCCGGGCTGGTACGGCCGCCTGCTGGCCAGCCAGTACGACCTCCCCGCCATCCACTGCCGGACTCACAGCGTCCTGACGAACACGGCCCCCGTCCACTCCTACCGCGGCGCTGGCCGTCCGGAAGCCATCTACGTCACCGAGCGACTCGTGGACCGCGCCGCGCGGGAACTGGACACCGACCCCGCCGAGTTCAGACGCCACAATCAGATTCCGCCCGAGGAGTTCCCCCACGAAACCGCCGTCGGCGCGAACTACGACAGCGGCGACTACGAAACCGCACTAAACGAAGCGCTCGACGCCGTGGGGTACGACGAACTCCGCGCACAGCAGGAGGACGGGAACGGACAGGTGGACGGGCGGAAGCGAGACGACGGCCGCTACCTCGGTATCGGTCTCGCCTGTTTCGTCGAATCGACCGGCGGCGGGTTCGAGAGCGGCGTCGTCCGCGTCCACCCCGACGGCGGCGTGACGGTCTACGCGGGAACGCACTCCCACGGCCAGGGTCACGGAACGACCTACGCCCAGATCGTCGCCGACGAACTCGGCGTCCCCTACGACGATATCGACGTAGTGGAGGGCGACACGGACCGCATTCCGGCCGGAACGGGAACCTTCGGCAGTCGGAGCACGATTGCCGGTGGAAACGCCGTCGCCGAGAGCGCGGGTGAAGTCGCCGACAAGGCCCGACGCATCGCCGCCGACCGGTTGGAGGCCGCCCCCGAGGATATCGCACAGGAGGACGGCGAGTTCCGCGTCGTGGGTGCGCCCGACCGCGCCGTCGCGTTCGAACAGGTCGCGAGTGCGGCCTACAGCCGTCAACTTCCGCCGGACGAATCGGCCGGGTTGGAGTCCACGACGTTCTACGACCAGGACGGGACGGCCTACGCCTTCGGCTGTCACGCCGCCGTGGTCGCGGTGGACCCCGAGTCGGGTGAAATCGAGGTCGAACGCTACGTCGCCGTGGACGACTGCGGCGAGCAAATTAACCCCCGAATCGTGGAAGGGCAAGTCCACGGCGGGGTCGCGCAGGGCATCGGACAAGCGCTCTACGAGCAAGCCGTGTACGACGACGCCGGAACGCTCGTCACCGGATCGATGCAGGATTACGCGATTCCGAAAATCCAGCAGATTCCGCCGATGGAGACACGGAGCACCGTCACGCCGAGTCCGACCAATCCCCTCGGCGTAAAGGGAATCGGCGAGGCCGGAACCATCGCCACACCTCCGGCGCTCGTCAACGCTGTTCTGGATGCACTCGAACCGTTCGGCGTGGAGAGCATCGACATGCCGCTGACCGAGGAAACCGTCTGGCGCACGATTCGAGAAGGATCGTAAGCGAGTCGCTCGTTGCTTCGTCGGTCTGCTCGTTGCTTCGTCGGTCTATTCGTAGCGAACGTTTCGCAGGTCGCCCTTCGTATCTACGTCCAGCAGAACCCCCGGATCGCCGGTTTCGATCAGTGCGGAGTGCTCGCCGTCGAGCAGGATCTCACGCCCGCCGATATCCCCTGAAACGTCTGCGAGGGCGTCGAAGTGGATGGAATCGAAGAGGACGGGGTTGCCGCGTCGGCCGTCGAAGGCGGCGGCGAGGGCGTCCCCGGAACCTGCACGATACGCTGAAACGAGGCGGTTGATGCTCCGGGATTGGACGTGTGGCATGTCGCCGAGCGCGAAGACGATGGCGTCGTACTCCCGCCCCCATTCGACGCCCGCCCGGACGGACGTGGCCTGGCCGCGTTCCGCGTCGGGATTTTCGATGATCGGAAGGTCGAACCCGTCGAGCGCGTCCCGAACCCCGTCGGCGTTTTCGCCGACGACGGCGGCGACGGCGTCGAGTTCGCTCGCGTAGCGGAGGCTCCGCGCGGCGTGTCGAACCAGCGGATCGTCGTCGAGCGAGGCCAGGAGTTTGTCCGACTCGCCGAAGCGCGAACTGCTACCGGCGGCCAGCAAGACACCCGCGACGGACGCGTCCGGACGGCTGGATCTCGAATCCTCGTCCGGCCCGTTGAACGGCGGCCGAATTACCGGGAGCGTCACGTCACGACCTCCGTCGGGACGAATCGAACCGTCTCCCCGACGTCGAGCGACTCTCGCACCCGGAGGTAGCCGTCCATTTCCAGCACGCGGGCACAGTCGGCGAGGATGCGCGGCGAGAATCGCTCGCCGTAGATCGGAACCGACGAGTCAGCGTGCCCGAGCGGAACGAGTTCGTCGCCTCGGCGTTCAACGGGTACGACGAACTCGACTTCACGGTCCGGAACCACGAGGTCACACCCGAGTCGTGCGCGTTCGGTCGGTTCGGAGGTTTCCGCGGTGAGAAGCGCTCGGCAGACGGAAATTGCGCTGAGGAACGCGGCGACCGGTTTGCCGGGGAGAGCCACCGCGACGGCGTCGTGGTC
>NZ_JBAWAC010000681.1:0-3958 GCF_049589095.1 Haladaptatus sp.
CCGCGACCTGTGACGTGTACGTCGAACGGTTCGGACTGGAACCGTACGTCGAGGAGTTGGGGTCATCGGCCGAACAGGCACACCGACTACTGCTGGCCGTCGCCGATAGCGTTCACTCCGATTTGGCGGTCGACCTCGCACACGCACTGGCGACGGCCGCGGGCGCTCGAATCGATATCGTTCATTGCGTGTCGACGGACGCCACCAAGGAGGAGATGGAGGCGGCGAAACGACTCATCGAGGACGTCGAAACCCGACTCGGCGACGTTCCCGAGGCGAGTTCGAGTATCGTCAAGACGGAACACGCACCGGAAGAGATCATCCATCGCTCGAACAACTACGACGTGACCATCCTCGGCGCGACGCGCGAAACGCTCCTCCAACAGTTCATTTCCGGGTCGCTCCCCGAACGCGTGCGTCTCGGTGCGAAAAGTACGGTGCTAATGGCGAAACGCGGCGAGAACTGATCCGCCGATCCAGTTTTCATTTCGCTCAAATAATAACTCTATATTTGATAAATATTACGTAAATATTCCCGAACATTGTCGCACGACAACGTTTTAGGACAGCCTAAAAATCGGAGCTTTTACGGTGGATTAGGTCGGCCTAAAAACTGTATGCAACGATGCAAGCCCCAAAGGACACGGAGAGCGACGGCTTTGCGACTCGATTCGATGGGGAGGGTCCGATGACCCGCTCCGAAAGCGAGCGACTGCTCGGAAAGCAGGCGCGTCGCGAGTCGAACGCCCGAACCTACCCGCGGCATCTCCCACTCGCCATCGAACGAGCGGAAGGCGTGAAAGTCGAGGACGTGGACGGGACCACCTACTACGACTGCCTCGCGGGCGCGGGGACGCTCGCGATCGGCCATAACCACCCGGCCGTCGTAGGGGCCATCGAGGAAGTGCTGGACGCGAACGGACCGCTTCACACGCTCGACATCACGACGCCGACAAAGGACGCCTTCGTGGACCGACTTTTCGAGAGCCTCCCCGACGACTTCTCGGACTCCGCCCGCGTGCAGTTCTGTAGCCCGGCCGGAACCGACGCCATCGAAGCGGCGCTAAAACTCGCCAAGACGGCCACCGGAAACCGCTCCGTACTCGGGTTCCAGGGCGGCTACCACGGAATGACGCACGGTGCGCTCGGGTTGATGGGCGACACGGACGCGAAAGAGGACGTTCCGGGAACGATGCCGGACGTCCACCACTTGCCGTATCCGTACGACTACCGCTGTCCGTTCGGCATCGGCGGCGAGGACAGCCACCGAACGTCGAGCCGATACGTCGAACGCCTGTTGGACGACCCGGAGAGCGGCATCGTCTCTCCCGCCGCGATGGTTCTCGAACTCGTACAGGGGGAGGGCGGCGCGATTCCCGCACCCGACGACTGGACGCGCGAAATCCGACGCATCACCCGCGAGCGCGAGATTCCGCTCGTCGTGGACGAAATCCAGACGGGTCTCGGGCGGACGGGCGAAACCTTCGCCTTCGAACACGCGGACATCACCCCGGATGTGGTGACGCTCTCGAAGGCAGTCGGCGGCGGGCTCCCGCTCGCAGTCGTCGTCTACGACGAGTCGCTTGACGTGTGGGAACCCGGCGCGCACGCCGGAACGTTCCGCGGCGACCAGTTGGCGATGGCCGCCGGTGAGGCGACCATCGAGTACGTCCTCGAAAACGACCTCGCGGGACACGCCGAACGGATGGGGAAGCGACTCCGCGACCACCTCGAAGGGACGGGGGAGGCGTTCGACGCCATCGGCGACGTTCGCGGCCGCGGCCTGATGCTCGGAGCCGAAATCGTGGACGTGACGTCCGAACCGGACGAGTTGGGGAGTTTCCCCGCCGCACCCGACCTCGCGTCGGCCATCCGTGCGGAGTGTTTCGACCGCGGCCTCATCGTGGAACTGGGCGGACGTCACGGGAGTACCGTCCGGTTCCTGCCGCCGCTCGTCGTCACGAAGGACGACGTCGACGCCATCGCGGAACGGTTCCACGAGGCGGTCGGTGCGGCGGTCGAACAGGAACGACCGCAGGGGGTGAAGACCACATGACGCCGATGAAACGGGAGCGGGACGAACGGACGTCCCCGGAATCGCTGTTCATCGGCAGCGACGAGGGCGATGACGCGTACCGAACCGCCATGAGCAGAGCGGTGGATGCGGTGCTCGACTCGTCGGACGGCGACCCGTACTCCGGTCAGTCGCCCGCGTCGCTCCGTGACCGATTCGCGGACGAGCGGATGATCCCCGAGGAGGGCGTGGGCATCGAGGAGGCAATCGAGGCCGCCGCGCCGATACTCGGAAACTCGGTCCGCGTCGAGAACCCGACCTGCTTCGCTCATCTCCACTGTCCTCCGACGGTCCCCGGTTTGGCCGCCGAGGCGATGCTCTCGGCGACGAACCAGTCCATGGACTCGTGGGACCAGAGTCCGGCGGCGACGACGGTGGAAACCCGAATGGTCGAGGAACTGTGTTCGCTCTTCGGATACGACGCCGACGCTGGCGACGGCGTGTTCACCAGCGGCGGCACGCAGTCGAACTTCCTCGGCCTGCTGTTGGCCCGCGAGTGGTTCGCCAAGGAGCGCTTCGGCACCGACGTACAGCGCTCGGGACTCCCGCCGCGTGCGAAGGCGATGCGAATCCTCTGCTCCGCGGAGGCCCACTTCACCGCCGAACAGGCCGCCGCCCATCTCGGACTGGGAGAAAACGCCGTGGTGACCGTCGAAACCGACGACGACCGCCGGATGTCCCCGGAGGCACTCGACCGGACGGTCGCGGAACTCCACGAGCGGGAACTGATTCCGTTCGCGCTCGTCGGCACCGCCGGAACGACGGATTTCGGCAGCATCGACCCGCTTCCCGAACTCGCGGAGCGGGCCGAGGAACACGACCTGTGGTTTCACGTGGACGCGGCCTACGGCGGCGCGCTGGCCGCGAGCGACCGACATCGGGAGCGTCTGGCGGGTATCGAGCGAGCCGACTCGATCTCCGTCGATTTCCACAAACTGTTCTATCAGCCCATCAGTTGCGGCGCGTTCCTGCTCCGCGATGGCTCGCAGTACGAACACATCGCACGGAACGCCTCGTATCTCAACCCGGCGGGCGACAACGCGCCGAACCTCGTCGCCAAATCCACCCAGACGACGCGGCGGTTCGACGCGCTCAAACCGTTCGTGACGTTTCAGGCGCTCGGCCGGGATGGATTGGCGACCCTCATCGACGGCACTATCGACCTCGCCGAGGACGTCGCGTCCCTGCTCGTGGACGACGACGCGTTCGAACTGCTCGCGGAACCGACGCTCAACGCCGTCGTCTTCCGGTATCGACCGACCGAGAACCTCTCGGACGAACGGGTCGGTTGGCTGAACGAAGCGATACGCGAGTCGTTGCTCCGGGAGGGGACGGCCGTCGTGGCTCGGACGACGGTGGACGGCGTTCCCGCGCTGAAGTTCACGCTCCTCAATCCACGGACGACGCTCGATGACGCTGCCGAGGTGCTCGACACGATTTCCAAGCGCGGCGATTCGCTGTGTGCCGTCTCGCCGGAGGTGAGCCGATGAGCCACCTATCGGAGGTGGACGAGCGGACGACCGCCGACACGTCGGCGGTCGCCGCGTCCGCGACGACGCACGCCTTCCTCAACTCGTATCTGCGGGAGACGGGCGCGGGGGAACTCGTGGCGAGTTCAGCCACGGAAGAGGCGATTCGGTTCGAGTTGCCGACCGTCGGCGTCGAAATCGTCGCTCCGCTGGCGTACCGTTCCCCGACCGGTCGCCACCTGTTCGACCTCCCGGTGCGGTTTCGAACGGGCGATGATGACGACTGGACGGACCTCGACTACGCCACGCTGGCGTCGCTCGTCGTCAAGGAACTGTCGCTGGAGCGGTCGGGCGACAACGTCGCCGACGAACTGCTTTCCCGCGTGCTGTCGAGCAAACGTGCGACCGAGCGGTT
>NZ_JBAWAC010000682.1:0-5453 GCF_049589095.1 Haladaptatus sp.
ATCCACGACCGCTTCGCTGACCGTGGTGTACTCCGCACAGTCGAACACGAATTTATCGGGAGGTGAACCGTCCATATCCGTCATTGTGTCAACACTTCCAGGGAGGCCGTCGGTGTGTCCGGGGGCGATTCGCTTCACGCTGGACGATAGTCGTCCAGCAGGCGTCAGTGGTGCCGTTCACTATCTGCGTCTTTAAGGGGGGAAGGGTTTACCGAACGTCCACGACCGTCACAGGTCGAGCAGTTTCTCGACGAGTCGTTTCATCCCACGGCGTAACCTTCGACCCAACGCCGTCGAGGAGATTCCATCGCTAGCGGCGAGTTCCTGTAGAGTTATGCCGCGCGGGTCATCGAAATAACCCCGTTCGTAAGCCATCTTCAGGGCATCGTGCTGCCGGCCAGTCAGGCCGAAGTTCGTCTGTCCACCGCCGTCAGTTTCAACGTAGAGCGTTCCGACACGGAACGAAACGCTCTCGTCTCGGCAGTACGATCGAAACGCGACCAGCGCGTCGTTGTCCGGCAGTTGGAGTTGTAGCTCCCACCCCTCGGTGTCGCTCTGGACGTTGAGGATCTGAATACCCAGTTCCGCGAGCATCGGCGTGACGGATTTCGCGGCGTCCGAGATCCGAACCCGGTAGATGCGCTGAGTTCCGTAATTCGCCACGAGATGAGGGTCCGTGACGGTCGGATCCGCGTCGAGCACCCCCTCAAACCCGTTCAAATCGTCCCCCTCGACGGAGAAAAAGAGCAGTAGCTTGGACCCGCTCCGAACGGGTTGGAACTCCCGGTGAATCAGTACGTCCGGCCGCTCACGTATCGTTGGTACTAGCGTGAGGTCGGGATGGCTGATGTGAATTTCGGCGAGAACCATCGCTACCGCTCCCCAATCGGTTTCGACCGTCTCGATTCGACGGAAGCGCGTTGGGTGGAGGACCAGCGGGCTAAGTGATCATCGTCTCTGAACACGTCTCAGGTACCTAGGTTTCGGAGCAGCATAAGCCTCGCCGCTACACGGTTTTTGTCAGATGGGCCGAATATTACAGTCAGCGACGGGAAAGCGACGACAGGCGATAGCCATCTGATCGATGCAAAGTATTGTCTCGGTTGCCGTCGAACGAAAACCGGATGACACTCTACGACGAGGTGGCCGACCTTCCGCTGGAAATCGATTCCTGTTCGTTCGAACCCCACGAGCGCGAGACGTCGAGCGATTTCACGCGCGTCACGACCGAAATCGTCCTGCGTGGCGGCGGCGAAACGGGGCGCGGCGAGGACGTGACGTACGACGCCGACGACCAGCACGGACTGGCCGACGCCGAGTTCGACCTGACGGGGTCGTACACGTTCGGCGAGTTCTCGAAGGCGCTCGCCGACATCGACCTCTTCCCCGTCGGGCCATCCCGTGCGGATTTCCGGCACTACCTTCAGTGGGCCTTCGAGAGTGCGGCGCTCGACCTCGCGCTCCGACAGGCTGACACCGACCTCGCAAGCCTACTCGACCGCACACCCGAACCCGTGCGGTTCGTGGTGAGCATGCGGTTGGGCGACCCTCCAAGTGCCGAACGCGTACAACGGTGGCTCGACATCGACCCCGAGTTGGGGTTCAAACTCGACGCCACATCGGAATGGGACGACGGGTTCGTCGCCGAACTAGCTTCCACTGATCGAATCCGGATCGTGGACATGAAAGCCCAGTACGGCGAGGCGGAGGTGAACCAATCGCCGGATTCCGAGCTCTATCGTCGAGTCGCGGAGGGGTTCCCGGACGTCGTCATCGAGGACGCCGCGTACACCGACGAGACGGCCGATATACTCGATTCCGTGAGCGAGCGACTCTCGTGGGACGCGCCGATAACGGGGGTCGAGAGCATCGAATCGCGGCCGTTCGAACCCCAATGGCTGAACATCAAACCGTCGCGGTTCGGCAGCGTCGAATCCCTGTTCGACACGTTGGAGTACTGTGACGAACACGGGATCGTGCTGTACGGCGGCGGGCAGTTCGAACTCGGCGTCGGTCGCGACCAGATTCAGTTGGTGGCGTCGCTGTTCTATCCGAACGGGCCGAACGACGTGGCTCCGCGAGGATACAACGACCCGGAACCGAGCGAGGGATTACAGTCGAGTCCGCTGCCAGCGCCGACCGTCGACGGGTTTCGGTGGGAATAGCTACGCCCGTCGAATCCGAAAGCACGTCCCGCCGTCCGATCCTACACGAATTCGAATGGACCAGCCGTGTGCGTTTGCGATTCCCTTGACGATGGAGAGGCCGAGTCCGGAGCCACTTTCGGCTGTCGTGTGACCGTGCTCGAAGACGGCCTCGCGCTCCTCCGGAGCGATCCCGGGACCATCGTCCTCGACGAAAAAACCGTCCGAGAGGGGCCCGACACGAACCGTCGTCTCGTCTCCGGCGTGCTCGACGACGTTTCGAAACAGGTTTTTGAAGAGCTCCTGCAGTCGCCCTCGGTCGGCATCGACCGTATCGAGGGTGTTCACGACGAGTGTACAGTCCCGTGTTTCGACGTTCGCCCACACCTGCCGGACGACGGAAGTGAGTCTGACCGACTCCGTGTCGCTGACAACTGCCCCTGGCGTGTTTCCTTGACGTGTGCGACGAGTATAACTACAAGATACTGTCTCTCCACATTTCATCCGACCACGTACACTTGTTCCTCTCCGCACACCCGAAGCATGCGCCGAGCGAAATTGTACGGACGGTCAAGAGCATCACGGCGCGGGAGATGTGGGATTTGCACGAGTCGTTCTTGGAGCAATATCTGTGGGGCGGTGGGTTCTGGGAGGAATCATACTACGTGGGGACGGCAGGCGACGTTTCGACCGACACGATTGAACAGTATATCGAGCGAACGAACCACGTTTAGTGGAGCGTACGGCCTTCACCCTCGGGGTCAAGCCCCGAGGCACTCGGCCTGCTCCGCCTGTAGAACCGAAATGTGTTTGCCGATGAGTTCCTCCCGGTCGTATCCCGACATCTCCAGGAGTGCATCGTTAACGACAGTCATCCGACCGTTGGTGTCGATCGTGTACACTCCATCGCCCATCGCTTGGACGATGGACTGGTAGTGGTTGAATCGTCGGTCGGGTTCGTTCGAACTCGACGGCCGTATCGTCTGCTCGATTCGATTCGCCAACGTGTCGGCGTCGGTTTCCTGTGTCCGAAAATAGTCACTCACGCCAGCGGAGATCGCCCTGCTGGCAACGTGTTCGCTCCCGGATTCGGTACAGAGAATAAACGGAAGGCCTGGACGCATTTGCCGAACGACGTTGACCAACTCGATACCGTCCGTGTCCGGAAGCGAATAACCGCTCAGGACACAGTCGATACGCGTTTCCGAAAGCGTACCGAGCGCGTCGTCCATGGTGGCTGCTGGAATGACAGTGAGATCAGTGCCGGCGTCGGAGAGGCGGTCCGGCGAAACATCCGCGTCGCAGGGTGGGTCAACGAATAATGCACGGATGTCTTTCGTCACTGTCCCAACGACTCTATCAACAATTATATTCGTTTCCTAATGATTAGTATTATCGGAATCGACAGCGTAATCGTCGTTCTGTGGAGATTCGTGCCGTAGGAAAACGGCGCGTTCGGGGAGTGAATCACCGTTGCCCGTAGCTTTTTGCTCGCACGACACGACCCACCCTGCATGGAGTATACGACACTCGGTGACACGGGGATGGAAGTGAGTCGAATCTGTCTCGGCTGTATGAGTTTCGGGACTAGCGACTGGCGGGAGTGGGTGTTGGACGAGGACGAAAGTATGCCCATCATCGAGCGGGCGATCGACCTCGGCATCAACTTCTTCGATACGGCGAACATGTACTCGGAGGGAGAGAGCGAGCGAATCCTCGGGAAAGCCTTGGAGGGACGACGCGACGAGATGGTCGTCGCGACGAAGGGCTTCTTCCAGATGAACGAGGACGACCCGAACTCCGGCGGGTTGTCGAGAAAGGCGATCGAGCAGGAACTTGACAACTCCCGAGAGCGACTGGGGATGGACACCATCGACCTCTATCAGATTCACCGCTGGGACCCCGACACGCCCATCGAGACCACCATGCAGGCGTTGGACGACGCCGTTCGGCGCGAGAAGGTGCGCTATCTCGGCGCGAGTTCCATGTGGGCACACCAACTCGCGGAGGCACTGTACACCAGCGACCGGATCGGTCTCGACCGCTTCGTCACGATGCAGAACCACTACAACCTCGCATATCGGGAGGAGGAACGCGAGATGCTCCCGCTCTGTGAGAAGGAAGGATTGGGCGTCATCCCGTGGAGTCCGCTCGCCCGTGGGTACCTCACGCGACCGCACGAGGAGTTCGAGGACACGACGCGAGGGAAAACCGACGACTACGCCCACGAACATCCCTACCCGGAGGGCGGCGGCGAGGAGATTAACGAGCGAGTACAGGAACTCGCCGCCGAGAAAGGCGTCACGATGGCACAAATCGCGCTGTCGTGGCTGTTCCACAAGGACGCGGTGGACGCGCCCATCGTCGGAACGACGAGCGTCGAACACCTTGAAGCGGCCGTCGAAGCACTCGACGTGACGCTTTCGTCCGGCGACATGGCGTATCTCGAAGAGCCGTACGAACCGCTTCGCGTTTCCGGCCACGAATAACGCCGTCGAAGGTGATCTGATTTTAGGAAACTCGGTTCTGCGCCGAACGAGGGTATAAATCCAAGGTTAGACATGCATCCTATTTTGTCATCGCCAAATCACCCATCCAATTTTTCGGCTCGATTAGCCGGAAGGATATAAAAAGAGGATACCGTACTCCGAAACGGCAGTACGCTACAACCGAGGTGGCCACAACATGCAACTCATACCCATCGCGGACGGAATCACGAGCGCGTTCGAGCCAGCGCGGAAGGTACTGAAGCCGATACTATCGAATCCGACGTACCTCGCCGGTTGGGGGGTCCTCATCCTCGTCTGTGTCGGGACCCTCTGGTGGGACATCCGGAAGCGAAACCGAGCGCTCCCGTCGATGATGAAGTTCGTCTGGACGCTCGTCGTGGCGTACTCGGGACCGTTCGGACTCGCCGTCTACTGGTACTCCGGACGAACCCAGATTTCCAACGACTCGCTCTGGCGACGGGGCTTTCGCTCCACGTCCCACTGTTATTCCGGGTGCGGCGCTGGCGAAGTCGTCGGGATGGTCGCCATCGCGGGCGCGCTCGCCATAGGAAGCACGCTCGTACAGACGGTCGGCACGTTCGCGCTCGCGTACACCTTCGGCTACGCGTTGACGATGGGGCCGCTGATGCAGGAAGGTGAAAGCTTCCGGACGGCGTTCTCCGACACGTTCTACAGCGAGACGCCGTCTATCACCATCATGGAGATCACGGCCATCGGCACCGATCTCCTGCTCGCACAGGGGGCGAAGTTCGGCGACCCCCTGTTCTGGGGGTCGCTGGTCTTCTCGCTCTCGGTCGGG
>NZ_JBAWAC010000683.1:0-6994 GCF_049589095.1 Haladaptatus sp.
AGTCGTAGGCTCGGGTTGATACGCACGAGCCAGATGACGATGTACTGTATCGCAACCCGAAGTGGACTCCGGACGTCCGTCCAGTACTGCAAGGAGTTCAGGCCACCGGGGGTTTCGTGGCGCGTGATTCGCTCGTGGCGCCGGGTCGTATCGTCGCTCACGCCCGCCGCTTTCGTCCGAAATAGCTTGAACCTACCTCTCCGCTGCTCCCTCGTTTCGCGCGTTACCAACTCTCCACCAGTTCGAAAAACGGTTCGAGGTCGGTGACGGCGGTGGTCGGTTCGACCATGCCGGTTTCGGGGTCGTACTCCACGATACCAATCCCTTCGAGACGCGGGAGATGAGAGTGGATCAAGCTGATTTCGATCCGTTCGGGATTGCCGCCGTTTTCCGACCCCGTCGTCTCTGCGAGTTCCGAGACGGTCGTCGCCTCGTCGTACTTCAACAGCGCAGAGAGGACGTGTCGGCGCTGGCGATTTCCGAGTACGTCGAAGATCTCGTCACACGTGAGTTGCCGTTCCATACTATTTTCATCAGGATGAACGGACTTGATTATAGGCCGACTGACGAACCGGTAGCCGGTGCGTACCGTTCAGTTACGGAGTTCCTGTACGTGGTCGATCCGGCGCTGGACGAGGTCGGCCGTCCCGATGTCGTGTCGCATGTGGAGACCCTCTTCGCCAGCGACTGAAAGCGCTTCTTCGGCGATTTCCTCGGCTTCTTCGATGGACTCTCCGAGACCGACGACGGCGAACGAGCGGGACGTCGTGGTGTAAATTCCGTCGTCGCGTTCGTCCACGCTGGCGTAGAAGAGGATGGCGTCGCCCGCGTTCTCCTCGCTGATCTTGACTTTCGCACCGGCTTCGGGATCGGTCGGATAGCCGTCAGGCACCGCATACTTGCAGACGGTCGCCTTCGACTCGAAGGTGAGTTTGGGCAGATCCTCGTCGTCGCGTGCGGCGACGAGCACGTCGAGGAAGTCCGTCGCGAGGACGGGCAGGGTGTTCATCGCCTCGGGGTCGCCGAACCGGGCGTTGAACTCGATGACCTTCACGCCGTCGGCAGTGAGCATGAACTGACCGTAGAGCACGCCGCGATAGTCGTCCAAGGCCGCGACGGTTGCCTTCAGCACGTCGACGGCCTCGTGGTAGTCCTCTTCGGACATGAACGGGAGTTCGAGACCGGCGTCGCTGTAACTGCCCATTCCGCCCGTGTTCGGCCCTTCGTCACCCTCGTAGGCGCGCTTGTGGTCCTGAATCGCGGGCGTCACGCGCAGTTGGCCGTTCGCCACGAGCGCCTGTACGGTGAACTCCTCGCCGACGAGTCGCTCTTCGAGCACCACGCGCTCGTAGTCGCTGTCCCGCAGATACTCCTTCGCTTCCTCCTCGGTCACCTGGTCGCCGATGACTTTCACACCCTTGCCGCCCGTCAGTCCGGCGGGTTTCACCGCGAGGTCGCCGTCGTACTCGTCGATGAACTCGCAGGCCGCCTCCATGTCGTCGAAGGTCTCGAAATCCGGACAGCCCGGAATATCGCGCTCCTCCATGAACCGCCGCTGGAACGCCTTGTCCGTCTCGATTCGTGCCTCGTCGGCGTGCGGACCGAAGGCGTAGATTCCGGCATCGTCCAGTGCGTCCGAAACCCCTGCGGCCAGCGGTCCCTCGGGTCCGACCACGGCGAGCGTCGCGTCGACTTCCTCCGCGTAGGAGACGACAGCCGTCGTATTCGTCGTGTCCAGCGTCTCGAAACCGTCGGCCAACCGGGCGATTCCCGGATTCCGGTTGCCTGCACAGGCGTAGAGGCTTGTGTCGCTCTCGGCCAGCGATCGGGCGATCGCGTGTTCTCGGCCGCCACCACCCACCAGCAGTACGGTGTCACTCATACCGCCACGATGTGGGCACAGCGGTGTAAAGGTTGCCGTTGGCAACCACGGAAGTATGCAAATCTGTGGTCATTTCAGTCGTTTCCATCACTCTCCTCGACGCGCTCAGCCAGTTCCGTGCGGAGCGACACCGCCACGTCCTCGAAATCCGCAATTGGGAGGCTGTCGCTCGTCAGCAGGATGCCGTGGTCGCCCACGATGACGCGACTGACGAATCCGTCCGAGAACGCGCGGATCGTTAGCTCGTACTCGCCGATATCCGGTGCGGATCCCTCCTCTTCGAGCCGCTGGTACGTCTCGTGTGTGCTGAATCCAAGCCGTTCGTTCGCCACCAAAACGGATGTACGTTCCATGGCCATCTCATGGTCCCCGCCGTACAGGTCGCTCCGAAGATACAGCAGTTCGGACGAGCTCGGCGTGAAGTGGACCACGCTCCGCAGCGTGTCCCCGACCCCCGTCCGACAGGTCACTGCGATCTCCTCCGCGAACGTCTCGTCGATGCCTGTTTCGGACATGCGAGTGATGTACGCTAGCGACACGCATGAGTCGTTGGAATGGTCGAACTCATCATGCCAACACGTCTCCGCAACGTCCGAATCCGGAATTGTTTACCGGATGACCACCAACCCGGAGGTATGGAGAGTCTCAATCGGATGGCGCTCGAACTCGTGGACGAGGCCATCGACTTCGCGGATGAGTTGAACGTCGCCGCGTACGAACTGGACAACGAGGCCACCGTGCTCGATTTCGGGGTCGAAACCGCCGGTGGAATGGAAGCCGGGCTTCTGCTCGCCGAACTCCAGACGGCCGGATTGGCGACGATACAGAGCCGGATGGGCGATGTGGCGGGCGTGCCGATACCAACCGTCGAACTCTCAACGGACCATCCCGCGATCGCCCTACTCTGCTCGCAGAAGGCCGGGTGGGAACTCGCCGTGGATGGGTTCGAAGGGCTCGGGAGCGGTCCCGCACGCGCGCTGGTCGCGGAGGAGGACGAGTACCGCCGCGTCGGCTACACTGACGCGTTCGACTTCGCCGTCCTCGCCGTCGAAGCCGACACGCCCCCGACCGAGGAAGTCGCGGAACACGTCGCCGACCTCGCCGAGGTGAACGCCAATTCCGTCTACCTCCCGACGTTCGCAACCGGGAGCATGGCCGGAAGCGTCTCGGTGGCGTCGCGGGCCGCCGAACTCGCCGTCTTCCGCCTGACGGAACTCGGCTACGATCCGCTGGCGATTCGCTCCGCGATGGGCTCCGCCCCGGTTGCGCCGATCAGCCACGACGAGGCGACGGCCATCGGGCGCACGAACGACGCGCTGGCCTACGGCGGGAAAGTCCATCTCACCGTGGAGGAGGAGTTCGACCGGTTCGACGAACTGCCGTCGACCGCGAGCGACGAGTACGGCACGCCGTTCGAGACGTTCTTCGACGACGCCGACTGGGACTTCGAGGAGATTCCGGAGAGCGTCTTCGCCCCGGCGCAGGTGACGGTGAACGTCGTGGACGGGCCGACACACGTCCTCGGGGAGACGAACGAGGACCTCCTGAAACGTAGCTTCGACCTGTGAAATTCAAACCCGTCCCCGAAGCGCCCGAGAACCTCGACTTCGTTCGGGACGTCCAGCGTGCCCTCCCGCTGGTGCCCGACGTGACGGACGACTGCTGTGCGCGGGTGATGCGACGGGCAGGGGTCGAAAACCGGGACACCGCAGGAACGTGGCTCACGTTCCTGCGGGCGCTGGAACTGGCCGAGGAGACCGAAGATGGGACGTTCGTTCGTCGTCGCCGCGAACCGGAACGGAACGAACTGGCCGAGTCGTTCCAAACCCGCGTCTACGGCGCTTCTACCGTGCTGGGTATCCTGTTCGACGAAGATCCGCTCGAAGCGGACGCCGTTTTCGAGGCGTTCAGCGAGACGGTTCCACCGTCGAGACGTGGGGGCGACTCGACGCGGGCCGAATCGGTGTGGCACAAGCGCGTCGGCAACGTGCTCGATTGGGCGGTGCTGTTGGGACTCGCGGAGCGAGCGAACGGCGGCTACGTTCGAGCGTAGTCGCGTCATTATACAGTTTAATTGCCGTTATAAAATACAATCCCAGGCATGAACAGCGTTATAGGTTTCCAAGTGGCCAAACAATCTGTGTCTAATGAATCAATCAAGCACAAATTTCGAGGAGAACTCGACTATGAGGAAATTCACAACCGACGAGTCCGATGACTTCAGTCCCCCTCCCCCTCGGTGCGTTCATTCGGAGGACCCTCGTCCGCCGACTGTTACGGCCGGTCGCGGCGTTCGTGTTCCTCGTCGTGGCGGGAGTCGTCGGGTTCAGCACGGTTCACGGCGTCGGGGTCGTGGACGCGTTGTTCTGGCTCATCGACCCGACGAGCATCGAACTCCACTTCCAAACGTACGAGGGCCCCGCGACGCTGGTCAAGGCGTACGCCATCGTGATATTCACCGGTCTCGTCGTCGTCGGACTCTGGATCGGTGAAACGTTCGTTTCGGCGGCGTTCGGCGGACAAATACACGAAGAACTACGACACATGCAAATTCAACACGAAATCGACAACCTCGAAAATCACGTCGTCATCTGCGGCTACGGAACGTTCGGAAAGACCATCGCGGCCCAACTCGACGAGTCGGGACGCGACGTGGTCGTCATCGAGACGAAGGAGACGGGGCATCGGAAAGCGATAGACGACGGTTTTCTCGCCGTCGAAGGCGATGCACGGCACGAGCAGGTACTGGCCGACGCCGGTGTGTCGCGGGCGGAGACGGTCATCGGGGCGATAGACGACTCGAACGTCAACATCCAGATCATCATCGCCACCACCCAACTCGCACCGGGAGCGAAACTCATCGTCCGCGCGGGTGACGCGACGTACGAATCGCTCGCCCGGCAGGCCGGAGCGGACGAGGTCATCATCCCCGAAGTGGTGAGCGGCGAGCAGGTGTCGATGGCCCTCTCACACCCACAAAGAGCGGAAAGACGGGTTTCGTAGCCCCGTTCACGCGGGTTCGCGAGCGGCCCGACATGGTCGCTTTTATTCACTCGCCACCTACGTATCGGGAGTGACGATCGATACCCTCCTCTTCGACTTGGACGACACCCTGCTGGAGTACGAACAGCGCTCGTGGGACGTCCTCGCGGCGTCGTTCGACCGCGTCGGCGTCGATTCGTTTTTCGACATTCCGGCGTATCACGCCCGGTACGACGAGTTCCTCGAAGCGGGGCTGAGCGTGGACGACCAGCGAGCCAACTGCTTCGCGGCGATTGCACGGGAGAACGGCTACGACGAGGATACCGGACGTGCGGTTGCGGCCGCGTTCGCCGAGATTCGAGACCACTCCCGAGTCCGATTCCTCCCCGGCGCGTCCGAAACGCTCGAAGCGCTCACGGGGGAGCACGCGCTGGGAATCGTCACGAACGGCGCGCCGGAGATGCAACGGGAGAAAATGACCGCGCTCGGTGTCGAACGATACGTGGATTCTGTCGTGTTTGCTGGCCACGACGCACCGGCGAAACCGAACCCCGAACCGTTCGAGCGTGCGCTCTCCGAACTCGATGCCACGCCCGAACGCGCCCTGCACGTCGGTAACTCGCTCGACACCGACGTTCCCGGCGCGAAAGCCGCGGGACTCGGCGCGGTGTGGGTTCCGGCCGACCCGGACGAAATGCCCGACCCGACCCCGGACTTCGCGTTCGAGACGCTGCATCCGCTCAAAGAACGACCGTGGCTGGAACCGTAGCAAAACGAAGTACCGCTATTCGACCGGATGCACGTCGGTCACGGTACCGACGCCCTTGCTTTGCCCCTCGCGGAAGACGAAGCGCTGACCCTCCTCCACGAGGTACGGACGGAACTTGAATCGAACTTTCGTCTTCCCCTTGTCACCGGGGAGGAGATGGCCGCCCTCGGGTTCGAAAACGGCGGTTTCGCTGATGGTTTCGAGATGGACGACGGGTTCGTATCCGGTGCCGATGCGGGTGGGGTGGTTGAGCACCATCACCTCGGCCTCGAACTCGCGGACGGGTTTCAGGTCCGCGTTCGCCGGGAGCAACACCATTCCGCGTTCGATTTCGGGCTCTCTGACCCCTTTCAGTGCGATACCGACGATCCGGCCCGCCTTGGCCTCGTCCACGCGGTGATAGTGCATCTCGATGGAGCGGACTTCGACGGTCCGGAAGTTCCCGTCGGCCATGGGACCGAGGAGGAGTTCGTCACCCGCCTCGACCGATCCGGAGTTGATGGTACCGCTCGCGACCGCGCCGACGCCGGTCACGCTGTAACTGCGGTCGATGTACATCTTGAACTCGCCGCTGTCGGCCGTCGTCTTCGGCAGTCGCTCGAACATCGTATCGAGCGCGTCGAGTCCTTCCATCGTGACCGCGCTGGTCATCAGGATCGGGACGACGTTCTCGTTTACCTCCTCGATGGCGACGTCGACGCCGTGTCGTTCGACGCGGAGCGGTACCTTCCCCACTTCGCGGAGGAGTTGTTCGACTTCGGCCTCGACCTCCGTCGATCGCTCCTCGCTCACGGCGTCGATCTTCGTGATGGCGACGATGGTTGGAAGTTCGGTCGCCAGCAGGATGCCGAGATGTTCGCGTGTCGTCTTCGTCGGGCCGTCGTCGGCCGCGACGGTCAACAGGCCGTAGTCGAGTTTCTGGCCGACGAGGCCGCGAATCGTAGTCCGAAGCCACGGTTCGTGGCCGACGGTGTCCACGAAGGAGACGAGACGGTCGCTCTCCTCGACCACACGAGCACGGTCGGTTTTCCGATGCGGGTTGTCCATGCGAACCGGCCCGTCGTCATCGTCGAAGCCGTACACTGCATAGGAGAGGTCCGCACTGAGGCCGCGCTGTACCTCGTGCGGTTGGACGTCGAGGTAACCGCGCGTCTCGCCCTCGCCGTCGTCGGCTTGACCGGTGACGAGACTCCCGACGAGCGTGCTCTTCCCGTGGTCCACGTGGCCCGCCGTACCGACGACGATGTGTTCGCTGTCGATGTCGAGGACGGCACCTTCGCGGATGGTGGCGACGCCGACCAGTCCGCCGTTCCCGTTTCGCGTCGAAGCGCGAATGCTGGTCTCGTCGGCGTCGATACCCC